>CAZPZL010000021.1:0-16422 GCA_964590925.1 uncultured Granulicella sp. | reverse complement strand
AATTGCTTCTCGTCGACGTTGTCGACGGCCTGCGCCATGCCGGCGAAGGGGCCGACCGAGGGAAGCATCTTGAGGATCGACTTCATGGAGCCCATCTTTTTGATCTGACGGAGCTGCTCGCGGAAGTCGTCGAGGGTGAAGCCGTCGCCGGAGAGGGCTTTCTTGGCGAACTGCTCGGCCTTGCTTTTATCTAACTTCTCTTCGGCGCGCTCGAGGAGCGTTGCGATGTCGCCCATACCCATGATGCGGCTGACGATGCGGTCGGGGTGGAATGGCTCGAAGGCGTCGGGCCGCTCGCCGGTGCCGAGGAACTTGATGGGCGCGCCAGTGACCTGGCGGATGGAGAGCGCCGCGCCGCCGCGGGCGTCGCCGTCCATCTTGGTGAGGATGACGCCGGTTAGGGCCAGCAGGTCGTGGAAGGCCTTGGCGGATTTCACCGCGTCCTGGCCGGTCATGGCGTCGGCGACGAAGAGGATCTCGCTGGGGTTGAGGAGCTTTTTGAGCGCGGCCATCTCGTCCATTAGGTCGGCGGCGATCTGGTTGCGGCCCGCGGTGTCGACGATGAGGATGTCGCAGCCAAAGCTGGCGGCCTCGCGCTTGGCATCCTTGGCAAGGCGAAGGACGTCGGCTGTTCCGTGGATGGCGTCGGGGTCGAGCTTGCCCTCATAGAGCTGGGCGTTGATGGACTGCGCGACGAGGCGGAGCTGCTCGCGCGCAGCGGGGCGATAGACGTCGACCGAGACCAGCATGGGGCGATGGCCCGCCTTCTTGAGCCACGCGGCGAGCTTGGCCGAGGTGGTCGTCTTACCGCCGCCCTGTAGGCCCGCCATCAGCACGACGCTGGGCGGCTGCGAGCTGGTGCGGAAGCGCGCCGTGTCCTTGCCGAGCAGCGCGACGAGCTCGTCGTGGACGATCTTGACGATCTGTTCGGAGGGTGACAACGCTGTTGTCACCTGCGTGCCCAGTGCGCGGGTGCGGATCTGCTCGACGAGGTCGTTGACGACCGAGAGGCTGACGTCGGCCTCGATAAGGGCGAGACGGATCTCGCGCATGGCCTCGCCGATGTTTTCGTCCGTGATGGTGCCCTGGCCGCGCAGGGCCTTGAAGGAGCGCTGGAGTTTGTCGCTTAGTGTCTCAAACATACTCTACGAGTTTATCAGGCGCTTCGCGCCGCTCTCGACGCTATGCGTAAAGGCCCGCGCCTCGGGGTAAGATGCGGGCCTCTGGTTAGGTCAGAGATCGGGGTCGTACAGCCGGGAGAACTATTTGACGGTCCAAGTGCTCGGGTGGAGTTTCTGCAGCTTCTCTTTAGCCTTATCTTCCTCCATTACAACCAGCTCATTGCGCGCTTTCAGCACTCCCGGCCAGATCTCCTGCTGAAGGTAATACGTCTTGCCCACTTCAACATTCAAAACAAGTACGCTGCGATTTTCAGCCTGGGAGCAAAAGTAGTGCTGCCCAGACGCCAACGTGAAGAAGAAATAGTTGTCGCCCCGGTTGACCCCCTTCCACTCGGCATCGACCGCAAGCTTGGTCTGGATTTTGTTTCCAATCATCGTTGGCCGCAGAACATAGATCAACGCCTTGTCCGCGTCCTGCACGCCGAGAGGGTGTGTCTTCTTGTCCGTGTCGGCGGAGTAGTCGACTTCCTTATCCGCCGTCCCGCAGGCCTTCAGATCGTCTGCCTTGGATGAATGGCGATCAGGAGCCTGCTGAGCCTGACAGTACGCCGGTAGAGCCGTGGCGCACGCAAGCATCAATATTGCTATCGAATTTCTCATAGATTTCACTCTCCTTTTGGGAAAACATCGTGCCATGCTGGTTTAAGGTTGGCGGCGGAAGATTCGAGGTGCGTGAGATTGGCTAGGCCCACGCCTCGGGGTAAGAGCGGGCCTTCGCGATGATGTGGCTGCGTGGAGTGGAACTACTTCTTCTTCGCTGCTCCACCGCCGAACCAATAGAAGACCGAGACCGTTCCCATGACGTAATTTTGATCGGAGGCCGCAATCGAATAGCCATCGATCATCGTTGCAAGGAAATGCTGACGCTCGTAGCGAAACTCGGGACGAATGCCCCAGTTGGGGCCCGCATAGACGCTGACACCGCCGCCGAAACCAAAGTAGGAGCCATTCTGGGTGGCGCTCACTTTAACGTTGCCCGCTGAGGCAATGGCTGTCTCCGATAAACCGCCCCCCGCAACCAACAGATAGGGGATTTCTCGTCCGGAGGGAATCAAAGGTCCGCGATACACCCCACCATAGCTCTGAATATGGCCCGACACTGTCGCGCCGCTCTGAGTCTCCGAGCCCAGCGACTGGTAGCCGTATTCAAATCCAATCGACCCCCTATTCGAAATGACGTAGGCGATCGATCCACCGAAGTTAACATGGTGATACCCGTCAACGGTCTCCGACGCTCCAAGATTGTTGAATCCGATGGTTCCAGAGACCTCTCCCGATCCAGCCGCAACCTGCGCGCTATGGGTCGAGGACGACTGCGTCCCTGGCGACATCTTCCCCTCCGCCGCGACCTGTGCGTGGAGGTGGGAGGACAGGGAGAAGAGAACAAATAATGCAACGAGAAGAGACTTGAGCGTACTGCGCATAATTTTCAGTCCTTTTATCTGGCCCTATTCTTGGGGTTGATTCCTGCTTACGTCCGGAACTTCCAGCTATGTTTCCCAGTCCACACGAGTACACAGCCCATGGAGCATCTTCATGTCGATTCGGCAGGTTTTGTTCTTATCTCGACGAAGATACTCCATGGATGTTGTTGGTTACAAGCGTTTTTTCAATCGCAATCGAAAAATGCAGCGCCAACTCTGGCTCCGAAATAGCGGTTTAGCCAGCGATTTCGTGTGTGGGAACGATCCTCACAGACAGCAAACAGGGTAGTGTCGATGTGGATGCTGGCGAGGTGGATTCGCGTAGCGCTGACGAGTTAATTTGCACGCTGCGTGCGCGGATAATTGAGGCATGGGAATCGTCGTACAGATCGCCGATCGGAAACGCCCAAGTGCTTCGACTGGCGCGTCCGGGGAGGTTGACGGAAACTCGCGGCTGGTCGCCGAGTATCTGGGCTATCTGCGGGTGGAAAAAGGCATGAGGCCAGCGACCTGCGAGGCTTATCGCTGCGATCTGGAGCAGTTTGCCGAGCAGGTGGAGCGACGTGATGCACTGCTGGTGACGGCAGTCGAGGATGACGTGAAGGACTTCATGGCGCGGATGCGTGCGAATCATGTGGATGCGCGGTCAATTGCGCGCAAACTCAGCTGCCTGCGCGGATTCTATCGCTGGCTGCTGCTGGACAAACGCATCGCACACGACCCAACGGTCAACATCGAAACGCCCGCAAGTTGGAAGGTTTTGCCCAAGTCGCTGGCCGAGAGCGAGGTGGCAGAGATGCTCGACCGCAGCGCGGCGGTGGCGCTTGTGCCGCAGAGCGAAGACCGCTCATATAGCGCGGTGGCACTGGCTCTGCGCGACCATGCGATTCTGGAGCTGCTGTATGCGGGCGGTCTGCGCGTGGGCGAGATCGTCGCACTGGGCGAGGAGGATCTACATCTGGATCAGGCGCGGGCGCAGGTGCGAGGCAAGGGAGACAAGGAGCGCATCGTGCCGCTCGGACGCCGCGCGGTCGAGGCGCTGGAGGAATATATTCGGCGCGGTCGCCCATCGCTGGCTCGAGTTGGAATGCAACGGGCACTCTTCCTGAGTGTGCGCGGACATGCGCTGACGCGGCAATGGGTCTGGGAGATGGTGCGCGCGGCGTCGGTTAGCGTGGACGGAATCATTCACAAGGCCAGTCCGCACATGCTACGGCATAGTTGCGCCACCCACATGGTGGAGCATGGAGCCGATCTGCGCAGTGTGCAGCGATTGCTGGGCCACGCGGATATTGCAACCACACAGATCTACACCCACATTGCGATGGAGCACCTGAAGCAGGTGCACCGTGAGCATCATCCGCGCGGCAAGAAGAGAAGAGTGGTGAATAGTGAGTAACGATAAAAGCACAAACAAGACCGGGTTCGACGCGCTCGCCCAGCAGTTTCTTGCTGTGCTTGAGAACGAGCGCAACGCCAGCCCGCATACAGTTCGAGCCTATCGTCGCGAGGTGGAAGACTTCGTAACATATCTGAATCAGACGCTGGGCGCGCAGGCTGCGATTGCGTCGGTCGAGCATCTACACATTCGTGCGTATCTTGGAGTGTTGTATCAACGTGGCCTGACCAAGGCCAGCGCCGCGCGCGCGTTGGCGGCGATTCGCTCGTGGTTCAACTGGCTGGCCAAGGAGCACAGAATCGAGCAGAATCCCGCGCTGCTGGTGAGTACGCCGAAGCTGCCACAACATCTTCCGCGCGTGCCCAGCATGGAGGAGGTCAACGGCCTGCTGGATTCGATGGAGAACAAGGACGGCGCAGCCACAAAGGACGAGGCCGCAGCGTGGCCAGAGCGAGATCGCATGATCTTCGAGCTACTGTATGGATGCGGGATTCGCAACTCTGAGCTGGTGGGCATTAATCTGGCCGACATTCAGTGGAAGAACGACTCAATCCTTGTTCGTGGCAAGGGACGCAAGCAACGTTTCGTTCCGCTGGGCGATGAGGCTGCGCTAGCCATTCGCAACTACCTGCCGCTTCGCGAGGCAAAGCTGCGTAAGGCGGGAAAGCTGGCGATGATCGACGAGGGGCCGCTGGTCACCAACCTGATGATGAGCGGTTCGACGCGCCTGACCACGCGCAGCGTGGGGCGAATCGTCAAGCGAATTGCGTTGGCGCGCGGGCTGGCCTCGGACGTGCATCCGCACACGCTGCGCCACGCCTTTGGCACGCACATGCTGGAGGAAGGTGCCGACCTACGCGCAATTCAGGAGATGCTGGGACACGAGCGACTGTCTACAACTCAGCGCTACACCCACCTGACGGCAAACCAGATGCAGCGCGTCTACGACGAGACCCATCCACGCGCGCAATAAATATATTCGGCTGCAATGCAATAGACTGGACGGATGCGACTGACTCCCGTATTTCTTTTGTCGGCCACCGACGCCGCTCACTTCCCTACCCCGGCGAAGACCTTTGACGCGCCCGAAATCGCCTTCCTCGGTCGATCCAACGTGGGCAAGTCGTCGCTGATTAATGCACTGCTGGGGTCAAAACAGGCGCACACCTCATCAACACCCGGACGCACACGCGCAATCAACTTCTTCGCGCTGCACGAGGGCACGGGCGATAAGAAGAAGTTGCGCCCCACGCTGATCTTTGCCGACCTGCCGGGCTACGGCTACGCCAAGATCTCGCGGTCTATATCCTCAGAGTGGCCCAGCTTCATCGAGCCATACATCGCAGAACGCGAGACGCTGGCGCTGGGCGTCTGTCTGGTAGACACTAATATTCCGCCGCAGGCAAGCGACCGGCAGTTGATCGATTTCTTCCGGCAGACCGGACGACCGTATCTGGTCGTCGGTACCAAGAGCGACCGGCTCGGCGGCAATGCGCTGGCCAAGTCACTGGCTGCGTTAAAGCGTGAACACGAGATCGACGAGGTGCTACCGGTTTCTACCAAGACAGAGTCTGGGACCAAGACTCTGTGGCCTCGACTGATGGCCACGGTGAAATAACTAAACATCTTCGGCGTTCGTCGACCGCAGCGGCCACAGTTTATTCTTGGCTCACGATGAAGAGGGTGTGATGACAAAGGCAATGGGAGAGCTGGCACTGATCGAACGCATTCGCACGAACTGGGGTGCGAGCGGCCACAACAGCGCGCGCTCGGTCGCAATGGGTATCGGCGACGACTGCGCCATCCTGCGCCCTCCGCGCGGCTGCGAGGTTCTAGTCACCACCGACTTCACTCTGGAAGGCCGCCACTTTCGCCGCGACTGGCACCCAGCCGAGTCGGTTGGCTACCGCGCGCTGGCTCGCGGCCTGAGCGATCTGGCAGCGATGGGCGCGCGCCCGCTGGCCGCATTCCTCTCGCTCGCGATGCCCGCAGAAATGCTGTCAGCCCGCGCCGGTCGTGCATGGGTCGAACGATTCTTTACCGGCCTGCGCACGTTGGCCGACCGCCACGCTGTGCCTCTGGCCGGAGGGGACACAGCGCAATCGCCGTGCGACAGGATTCTCGCTGACATCGTGTTGGTTGGCTCGGCTCCCACCGGACGCGCGATCCGCCGCAGCACGGCTCACGCAGGCGACGTTCTATACGTCACCGGCGCGCTGGGCGGCGCAGCAGCCGAGTTGGCTGCAATCGAACTGGCAGCAAAGAAGCCGGCGAGCCCACCTATTGCTCGTCCATTGCCCAATGACTGGAATCGACAATCCACCATCGCTGCGCACCCGCAGCTATTCCCCCAGCCACGTCTGGTCGTCGGGCAGATGCTTCTTCGTCACCGTCTAGCCACCGCCGCCATAGACCTGAGCGACGGACTATCGAGCGACCTCGCGCATCTCTGCCGTGAGCCCAACCTCGGCGCTGAAGTTCTGCAAACCTCCATCCCCATCCATCCGCTAGCGGCCCAGTCGTCCCCCGAACAGGCACTCCATCTCGCGCTCAATGGCGGTGAAGACTACGAACTGCTCTTTGCCGCATCGCCAGCGACGCGGCTACCACGCAGTATCGCTGGAGTGCGCATCACTCGCATTGGCACTTTCACCCAAATTGCAGGCCACGCGCAGACCGGCGCCATCTTCTTGCAGGATGAATCCGGTCACCGCACTCCACTCCATCCCGGCGGCTGGGAGCACTTTGCAATGGGATAGGATTAAAGCACCCTATGCAAGATTCAACCAAGATCGTTCGATCCACTCTGACGCCCCCCGTAGCGGGCGAGCCGATTCATCCCAGTCCCGTATTCGCCGCGCCATACCACACTCCCGGCGACCCCGCCGCCGCACCCTACAGCTATGCACGCTCACACAACCCCACATGGACCGTTCTGGAAAAGGCCATCGGACAGATGGAGTCCGGCGTCTTCGCCCCGGAGCATGTACGGGCGGGCAAGAGTTTCCGTGCCAGTGCCGTCGTCTTTGCCTCAGGCATGGCCGCCTGCACCTCGATCTTCGGAGCCGTGCTGCGGCCCGGCGATGTCGTCGTGCTGCCCAGCAACGCCTTTTTTGCTACGCGCATCCTGATGCAGGATTATTTTGCCAAGATGGGCGTCATCGTCCGCCTTGCTCCCACTGCGAACGAAGCGCAGGGCGAGCTGCTGGAAGGGGCGCGGCTGCTGTGGATCGAGTCGCCCAGCAACCCGCTGATGGAGGTCTGCGACATCGTCGCCCTCAGTGAGCGAGCGCATCGAGCAGGCGCTTTGGTCGCCGCCGACAACACGACGGAGACGCCGCTGGGCCAGCGCACGCTCGCACTCGGCGCTGATTTTGCCGTCGCCAGCGACACCAAGTCCATGACCGGACACAGCGACATCATTCTGGGCCACGTTGCTGTGCGCGATCTCGAACTGCGGCAGAAGATCGAGGAGTGGCGCAACCTCACTGGAGGCATTCTGGGGCCGATGGAGGCGTGGCTCGCGCTGCGCTCAATCGAGACACTGCCGCTGCGTCTGGAGCGCAGCAGCTCAAACGCACAGCGCATCGCCGAGTACCTGGCCACGCGCACGGACGTAGTCCGCGAGGTTCTGTATCCGGGACTGACCACGCATCCCGGCCACGCTGTTGCAATTCGCCAGATGCGCTACTTCGGCGCAGTCCTCAGCTTTGACCTCGGCGAACGCGCGCTTGCAGAAAAGTTCTTCACCCATGCCAAGCTCATCACCGAAGCGACCAGCTTCGGCGGTACCTGTACCTGCGCCGAGAGGCGCGCACGCTGGGGCGCCGACGCCGTCTCCGAGGGCCTGATTCGCCTCAGCGCCGGGGTCGAAGACATCGAAGACCTACTGGCCGACATCGCACAGGCACTGGACGCCCTGCGATAGTCGGCTACTATCGGAAATACACATTCTAGTAAAGAGGTTTTGGTGGAGCTGAGCGGGATCGAACCGCTGACCTCCTCGTTGCGAACGAGGCGCTCTCCCAGCTGAGCTACAGCCCCCACCGGACGTGCGTCGCGCTTGTCTCCTCGCTTCCAAGAATTGGTCTCATCGTAAATTCCCGGTGAATTTCGTCGTAGATTCCCGGCAAACCTCGGGGTATCTCGATGAATCTTCAATCGGAACTCTCCGATTAATCTTCTCAGAACTAGACCAGCTTCTCTCGGAGCCGGACGAGCGCGCCACGCCGTCAAACAATAGAACTAAGTGTATCAGGCCGCGCGCCTCCCGACCAGTCCCTGATCGCTGGCCGCTCGCCCTGCTTCCCTCGACCTATGGCCGCGTCCCCAGCGTATTGTTCTTCACGCCCACGGCCAGCGGAGTGACCACTGGCGTCCCCGCGCCCACATATTCAGTGACACTTTTTGCTGTGGGATAGGAAACGTTTGCGATCCATACATTGCCTGAGCCATCAATGGCGATGCCAGCAGGACCATTTAGATTACCGCCGGTATAGCCACTACTACCAGATAGCACAGTGCCAGAATTAGAAAGCTCCGTGACACTATCGCCTTCTACATTTGTGATCCATGCGTTGCCAGAACCGTCGATGGCGATACAACCAGGAGAGGTCAGGCCGCCGCCAGAGTAACCCTTGGTCCCAGAGAGTACGGTGCCCGAATTAGAGATCTCCGTGACGGTAGTGCCGAGACTATTTGGAATCCATGCGTTGCCTGAGCCGTCGATGGCAATGCCTGTGGAATAATCTATCCCCCCACCAGAGTAGCCATTGGTCCCGGATAAGGCAGAGCCTACACTAGAGAGCTTAGTAACCGTAGTGCCAATGTCATTGCTGATCCATACATTGCCGGAACCATCAATGGCAATACCCCAAGGGACACCAAGGACGCCGTTGGTGTATCCACTTGTACCGGAAAGGATTGTGTCCGAACTCGAAATTTCGGTAATGCTATGACCAACTTCATTTGCGATCCATACGTCACCTGAGCCATCGATGGCGACACTAAATGGACGATCCAACCCGCCACCTGTAATGCCACTAGTCCCAGATAGAGCAGAACCCGTACTTGAAAGTTCGGTAACGCTAGACGCCCCCCAGTTTGCGATCCAAGCGTTGCCAGAACTGTCGATAGCAATCCCTTCGGGAGCATTCAATCCTCCACCTGTAAATCCATTGGCTCCGGAAAGAATGGCGCCTGTGCTAGAAAGCTTCGTGACGTTGCTGCCGTAGTCACTTGTGGCCCATACGTTTCCCAAGCCGTCGATTGCAATCCAGTTAATTCCAGAGCCAGACAATCCGCTCCCGGTGAAATTCAATCCAACTGCGAAGTCGTTAGGGGAGGCGGTGAGGATGGGAGTGAAGGTGGATGACGCCAGTGCGTAGAGCGTAGAAATATTTGCCCCGGGGTGGTGGGCGACGTTGATCGCTGCGGTGGCCGTGTCGGTCGGCTGGGTGCCAGTAGTGGTGCCGTCGGAGGTAGCCGTGTCCAGCAGCGTAGTGCAGCTACCCGTGTTGACGCAGCTTGCCAGAATGTTGGCCAGAGTGTTGATCTCGCCCTGCGGGACAGTGCCATTGCCCGCCGGGGTCGTCGCCAGCGCGGTGCCGGACGAGAGGCTCGCCAGATTCGCCGCGTTGGCGAAGGCGTTGGCGATGCCGGTCTCGGCCAGCGCCGTCCCAGAGCTGGAGACATGGGTCGCGTCGGTGGCGAAGCCCGCGAAGGCATACGCCGCGGCAATCGTCGTGACCTCATTGACCGTCGCGGAGATTGCGGTCGTCCCGCTGGCCGGGCAGCTTCCAATCACCGCCATCAGACCCGACGCCGCGTTCGTCCCCGAACCCACGCTCCCACCCAGCGCGTACAGGTATAGCTGTTGTCCGCTGGTGCAGGTGTAGTCGCCGGTCAGGCTGAATCCTCCATTCGATCCGGTCGTCACATACGCGCCCACCGAGTCCGATGCTCCTGTCTCTGACGCACTCAGTAGCGAGAGCGAAGCGTTGTTGCCGGATGCAGCCAGCCCTGCGCCACCGTATCCCGTCGTGTTGGCTGCCAGCAGATAGACATGCGCACCCACAATCGGCGTCGTCCCGCTGGAGACCACGCCCGTCAACGCCACATCCGTCAGCGGAGCTGCCGCAATCGTCGCTGTGGCGCTCGTCGAACCGGTCAGGCCGCTGGTGTCGGTCACCTTCAGAGTCACCGAGTATGTGCCAGCCGACGCATAAATGTGAGTCGGTGCTACGCCCGTTCCCGTCGAGCTATCGCCGAAGTTCCATGCGTAGGTCAGCGTCTGCCCCTGCGGATCGCTCGATGCCGCGCCGCTAAAACTGACTGCTGTTCCCGCCGTTCCGGTGTAAGACCCGCCCGCGTTCGCTGTCGGAGGCTGAGGGGTTGTGGTTGAAGTAGAAGAGTTAGACCCGCCGCCACAACCTGCAAGTAAAATCACACCGCACACCAATATCACAAGGCCCGAACGCATGAGTTCTCCTTTGGAATTCGTCGATAGTATACCCCCCCCCAGCAATCGTTCAACCAAAGTTGAGCGGGCGAACTCATCAGAGTCCTCCCTCCGATTGGATTCAGAAACGATCTACCGGCTGTGCCTCAGATCCCTTCAAAAAATCATCTGTCGCGCTGGATAGCGTGGGCGAGGTCGGCCCAGGTGGCCTGTAGCGCATCGCCGAGTTGCGACCAAGGAGCCGCGCCGGACTCCAGCACCGGCATCACCAGCGTCACCTTGGTGCCGCGTCCGGGGCGGCTGACCATCTCGACCTCGGCTGCCGAACCGTAGAGGACCTTCATCCGTTCACGCACGTTGCGCATTCCAATGCCGTTGCCTGTATGCGCCACGCCGCGTATCGATCTCTCACTGTCTACGCCAATGCCGTCGTCCTCGACCTCGATCAGCAGCCGTCCGTCGCTCAGGATGCGGCTGCGCAGGGTCACTGTTCCTCCGCTGATGCGCGGCTCCAGCCCATGCTTGATCGAGTTCTCGATCAGCGGTTGCAGCATCATGCTGGGCACCACAACGGGCAGTGTCTCGTCGGCTATCTCCTTTACCACTCGCAACTTATCGCCGAAGCGCACCACCTCGATGTCGAGGTAGTCGTCGGTGAAGGCCAGCTCCTCGCTGAAGGGTACGAAGGCCTCACGATCCTTCAACAGAACGCGCAGAATGTTGGCCAGCTTCACGATCATCTCCCGCGCCAGTTCAGGCTTCGAGCGCACCAGCGAGGTGATCGAATTCAGCGTGTTGAACAGAAAGTGCGGATTGATCTGGCGTTGCAGCGCGTCGAGGCGCGCCTCCATTAGCAACCGGCTCTGCTCCTCCAGCTTGCGCTCAATGCGCACCGCGTTCCATATCTTCAGCGGAATGCCCACCACCACTGGCGCGCAGGCGCAGATCGCCAGCTCCACCAGCCAGTACGACGAGTGCAGCTCGAAGAATTGCTTGGGATACTTTTGCCCCAACATACTGGTGGCGAACTGCATCAGCGTAATCAAGACCAGAAGCACAATCTGCCGGTCGAACTGAGGCCTGCGCAGGTTTCGCGTCACCCAGCGATACAGGCTCAGGTCGATCATGGGCGAGAACGACCAGACCTCTTCCGGCTCGATCAATCGCCCAAAGGCTCCAGCGATCACGGCCACCAGCAGATTCACTGGAAGCGCCCAGAACTCGTGGTGCAGCTCGGCTGGAATCGACAACGCCGCACCGCCCACTATCGCCGCCGACGGGCCCAGCAGCAACCCCATCAGGATCGTCGCCTCGTAGGACAAGTCCGCCGCCAGGAAGTTCGGAACCAGCACTCGTATCCAAACGCCCAGCGTCAGTGGCACAGAGATCATCGCCACTACAGCAAGCGACTGTCGCCAACTGCGATGCGGCATCAGTAGCCGATCTTTGAATGTGGTGGATCGCGCCAGCGAGCTGGACACCGCAGCCGCCACGCCCAACTTCACCAACAACGTAATCAGAATCAGGCTGTCGGTCACCTGTCCCAAACTTGCGTGCGTGATTGCCGACCCCATTCTCATACTGTACCGCTATAAGGTTGTGAGTTGTGAGTAAGGCATATAGCCACGCCCACAATTCATTGCTCGCCGCGCGGCCCGTATAATTGAGCCATGTCCCTTGAATCCGTTCGCAAGCTCGCCGATGCAGACCTTCCCACCCGCTGGGGACGCTTCCGCATCCTGGGCTTCGAGGCAACTCAGCTTACGCCAGAGCCGTGCAACAACAACGCGCACCAGCCCGTAAGTGGACCTGACCGCAAAGTAGACACCACCGTCGCGCTCGTTATGGGCGACATTTTCGGCGAGCCGCCCATTGTCCGCATCCACTCACAGTGCCTGACCGGGGACGTCTTCCACTCACTGCGCTGCGATTGCCGCCAGCAGCTGGAACTGGCGCTGGCCACTATCAGTGAGGCCGGTCGCGGGATTCTGCTCTACGAGAACAAGGAGGGCCGCGGCATCGGCTTGATGGCTAAACTGCAGGCCTACGAGCTGCAGGATCAGGGCCGCGACACCGTCGAGGCCAATCTGGAGCTGGGCTTCAAGGCCGACTGCCGCGAATACGAACTGCCAGCTCAGGTCCTGCTCTCGCTCGGTATCCGATCGGTTCGCCTCATCACCAACAACCCGGAGAAAGTCGCCGCACTGGAGGCGGTTGGTATCGCGGTGGTTGAGCGAATCTCCGCCGAGGTGCCCTCCGAGCCAACCTTCGAGCACTACCTAAAGACCAAGCAGGAGAAGATGGGGCACCTGACCAGCTAGGACTGTTCTGCACAGCATCATGGACCTCCATGCGATTGATTCCCAAAATAGGAACGTGTAAGTCTAATTTCTTCCTCATTTTTCCTTGACTCATGCCAAGTTTGGCACTAATCTACTCAAGTGACTGGACTCCCTTCGGGTTGAGTTGGTCACAACGAAGTCCACCCACTTCGTTGCTTTACTGGAATACCCACGCAACAGCCCCCACCGCGCTGCGTGGGTTTCCTGTTTTAATATGCGTGAGTTGCCTGTTGAGTCCCCCCTCTTTAATTTGCCTTGACTCGTGACCAGGAACACAGTAGCGTTAACTCATGGGTTTGATGAACGCCACTGTGTGTATGTGTTGCTGTTGCCTCTGTTGTACAGGCAAGAGCCGCTGCTGCGCTGGTGCATCCCCAATCTAGGCGAAGTCGAGATAGAGCCTTAGACATTCAGGAGCCCACGGATCAGCGTAAAGCGCGATTCGTGGGCTTTTCCTTTTGCCCTCCAAACCAATCGAAACCACACAGAGAAACGCCGGGGAGAATTCAATGTCAGAAGCAAAGGCAACACGCAAGTCGTTTTCGCACTCGACGCACAAGCTGCCGATCAACGTTGATCTGCTTGCCATTGGAATCGGGCTTGCTTTGGCTGTGCTGATTCGCTTCAATGTGATTCACCAGATCGGATTCTAGGTTGTGACGCGGGCCCACAGGCGCGAGTGAGTCGAATCGTCGTCCTCACTCATCGAACTAATTCACACCTCGAATGCAGAAGTATTACGAACTCCCAAGTGCAGCCTAATGTCCACACAGACCATCTCAATGCCGCTCGCTGCTGAAGCACAGCTTAGGCCGTCGAGCCTTGTCGCAACGATTCCCGGAGTAGCACTGCTCTTCGGCATTGGCCTCGTGGGTAAGCTGCTGGAGCACGAATCGACGACAGTGAGCGCGCAGTATCATCTTCTGCTACCGCACATCGAGTACGTTCTGTGGGCCATCATTCTCGGCCTGATTGTCTCGAACACATTCGGTGTTGCAACTATCTTTCGCCCCGGCGTTGCTACCTACGAGCTTTGGCTGAAGCTGGGAATTGTTTTGGTCGGCGCGCGATTTCTGTTGCAGGACGTACTACACATCGGCGGTCTTTCGCTGGCCCTGGTTGCGGTCGAACTTGTTCTTTCGCTCTCTGTGATGACGCTGCTGGGCCGCATCTTTCGCCTGCCGCCAAAGTTGACCTCGTTGCTTGCAATCGGCTCGTCGATCTGCGGCGTCACAGCGATCATGGCCGCGCAGGGAGCCATCGAGCCGGACGAAGAGGACACATCAACGGCGATTGCTGCGATTCTTACGCTGGGCGCAATCGCTCTCTTCACCTTTCCCGCCATCGGCCATCTGCTGCACATGAGCCAGCAGGCATACGGAATGTGGGCAGGCCTCGCGGTCGATAACACGGCAGAATCGGTCGTCACTGGCTCGCTCTTCGGCACCGACGCAGGGCGCTGGGCGATTCTCGCCAAGACGGCGCGCTCGTCCTTCATCGGATTCGTGGTTCTGGGTTATGCGATCTACTGGGCATCGCAGGGCAAGGCCGCAGTGGTCGAGCACAAGGCGCTCTTCCTCTGGCAGAAGTTTCCCAAGTTCATCCTCGGCTTTCTTGCGATCTCGGTCTTCGCCACGGCAGGATTCTTCACGCATCCGCAACTGGACAGCCTCGCGAATCTCTCGCGTTGGGCCTTTCTTCCTGCATTCGCTGGCGTCGGACTACGCACAAACCTGAAGGATCTGGTCGGGCAGGGCTGGCGACCGCTGGTCGTCGGTATTTTGGGCGAAGTCTTCATCGCGCTCATCACGCTCGGCTTGGTCTATTGGAGCTACAACCACGGAGTCACGCGATGACGCCAATGCGACTCATCATTCCGATGCGATTTCATGCGGCCTGCCGTTGCCGCTGCTGCTGTCGCGCATAGCGAGAGGCAATCTCGCACAAGGCAACTGCCTCCGGCCCTCGCAATACAAAAATAATACACGCCGAATCAACGCGCGCACGCGCATATACACAGGAGAAAAACGAATGATTCGTTACACTCGCATCGCCTTGTCACTTGTCGCAACTATTCTTCTCACGCTCGGCCTGCACAGAGCCGAGGCGCAGGTTGTCGGTGGAACAATCTCCGGCACGGTTACGGACTCGGCTGGCGCGGCTATCGCCAACGCGACCGTGTTGGTACACAACGATGAGACGGGCAACGAGCGCCATCTGCAGTCTGGCGCGGATGGACGCTACGCCGCACCGTCGATCCCCATCGGCAGCTACACGGTCACGGTGGATGCAGCAGGCTTCAGCGAGCAGCGACGCACCGGCATTGCGCTCTCCGTCGGCCAGTCGCAGAGCGTGAATCTGCAGCTCTCGCTATCGGGTGTAGCGCAGGTCGTTACAGTCACCGCGGAGCAGTCTGTCATCAACCTCTCCACGCAGCAGACTGCGGGGCTGGTCGACGCGCGTCAGGTAAAGGAGCTGCCACTCAATGGACGCAGCTACGATCAGCTCATCACGCTAAACCCCGCCACCATCAACTACACCGCACAACGCAGCGGCAGCACCGGTACATCGAATTCGTCGGTCGGAAACATGTTCGCCGTCAGCGGCCGTCGTCCGCAGGACAATCTCTTCCTGCTCAACGGCATCGAGTACACGGGCGCGTCGCTCATCAACGTGACGCCGGGTGGGACTTCAGGCCAGTTGCTCGGCGTCGAGGCCGTGCGCGAGTTCAACGTCATCACCGACACCTACTCGGCCTCCTACGGCAAGCGGCAGGGCGCGCAGGTCTCCATCGTTACCGCTGGCGGAACGAACTCGCTGCATGGCTCGGCGTATGAGTTTCTGCGCAACAGCTTCTTCGACGCGCGCAACTACTTCGACCCGGCGCGCATTCCCAACTTCCAGCGCAACAACTTCGGCGGCTCGCTGGGAGGCCCGATCAAGAAGGACAAGCTGTTCCTCTTCGGCAACTACGAGGGCTATCGCCAGAACCTCGGCATCTCAGACGTCACAATTGTTCCCGACAACAACGCCCGCCTTGGCATCGTTCCCGGCGTTGCCAATCCAATCGTCATCAGCCCCACCGTTGCTGGCCTGCTGAACCTCTGGCCAGTACAGACACCCGGCACCGAGCTGCTCACCAGCAGTGGCGGACAGACCGGCTACGCCAAGGCATTCTCTTCGCCGGAGCAGCACATCCGCGAGGACTTCGGAACCGTGCGCTTCGACGCCAACATCAACGACAAGGACTCGCTCTTCGCCGTCTACACCATCGACGACTCCATCGCGCACACGCCCACGCAGGACCCCTACTCGCTGGTCGCAGAGAATCTGCGCGAGCAGGTGGCCAGCGTGCAGGAGCAGCACCTCTTCAGCCCGCGTCTGCTGAACACCGGGCGCATCGGACTCTCGCGCGCTAGCTTCTACTTCCTCGGCTCGATCCCCTCTGAGATTCAGGCCGTCACGCCGACCTTCCTCACCGGCAAGCCCACCGGCGCGGTCGTCATCTCCGGTTCGACCGCCTCGAATGGCGCATCGACGATCACGACGGCTGGCGTCAACGTCGGCTCCAACAACGCCACCACCCGCAACCTCTTCACCTTCGACGACCACATCT
>CAZPZL010000020.1:0-16485 GCA_964590925.1 uncultured Granulicella sp. | reverse complement strand
CTTGAGCGAAAGCTGCAGGCTGAGCGGGTTGCGAGAGAGAAGGCTGAGCAGGAACAGATCGCAAAAGAGAAGGCCGCAGCAGAAAAAGCCGAGCAAGAACGGATCGCAGCAGAAAAAGCCGCAAAAGAGAAGGCCGAGCGGGAGCGGATCGAACAGGAACGGATTCAAGCAGAGAAGGCGGCACGAGAGAAGGCGGAGGCGGAGATGCTTGAAATGGAAAAACTTGAGATGGAACGAGCCGAGCAGGAACGACTAGAGCGCGAGTTGGAGAAGAAGGCCGCGCTGGCAAAGGCTGAGGCGGAGTGGGCGGAGTTCGAGCGACAACAAGCAGAGAAGGCCGAACGGCTGCGGGCCGAGCGGGAAGCTGCGGAGTTTGAGCGGGCGCAGATGAAGAAGGCTGCAATGGAGAAAGCAGCGCAGGCCAGAGCCGAGTTTGAGCGGGCCGAGCAGGAGCGACTGCGAGCGGAGCGGGAAGAGGCGGAGAGATCTGCGCTAGCTAAGGCTGAGGAGGAGCGGGCCGAAAGGGAGCGTGTTCAGAGAGAGAGAGAGAGAAAGGCTGCGTTGGCCAAGGCCGAGGCGGAGTGGATTGAGTTCGAGCGTCAAGAGGCAGAGAAAGCGGAGCGGGCTAGAATCGAACGGGAGGCCGCAGAGTTCGAACGGGAACAGGCGGAGCGGGCGGCGGAGGCAAAGGCAGCGTTTGATCGCGCCGAGGCAGAGCGGTTGCTGTCCGAGCACATTGCTCAGGAGAAAGCTGCGGCGGCGAGAGCTGAGTTTGATCGGATTGAGCGAGAGCGGCTGGAGGCCGAGAAGGTAGCGCGAGAGAAGGCTGCAGCAGCGAAGGCCGAGTTCGACCGGATCGAGCGCGAGCGGCTGGAGGCCGAGAAGATAGCGCGCGATAAGGCTGCGGCTGCGAAGGCCGAGTTCGAGCGTGCCGAGCGCGAAAGAATTCAGCGCGAGAAGGATATGAAGGCCGCTCTGGCAAAGATTGAGTCTGATAGAGTCGAGCGCGAGAGGAAGCAGCGCGAGAAGGAGAAGGCTGCGCAGGCGAGTGCTGAGGCGGAACGCGCTGAACAGGAGTTGATGCAGCGCGAGAGAGAGAGGGCCGCGCAGGCCAAGGCAGAGTTCGAGCGAACACGTTTCGCCACTGCGGAGCGGGGAAGCGTCGAGGAAGTTGAATTGGAGCGGCACAGAAGCGGTGATTCGCTACTGGATGATTTGGTGGCGACTGCGACTCCAAGGTGGCGCAGCACCGGTGCTTTAGTGGGCGCGGCTGTCACCCTTGTCATTATCGTTGCGTTAGGGTTCTTCTTCCATGGGAGTCTTTTCAACTCTGCCGTGCTTGGGCCGGAAGATCGGCTGATAGTGACACCGATTGAGAATCAGACCGGCGACGAGCGGCTCGACGGTGCTGTGACTCAGGGGTTAGTCTTCGCGTTGCAGGAATCACCTGAGTTGGCGCTTCTGGGTAATGATGCCTATCAGTCCGCCGCTCGTTCGTTACCGGGTGCAACGGATAAGTCATCGCCGATCATGTTTGCGCGTCAGGTGGCAGAGGCCGCAGGAGCTAAGGCATATCTGCACGGATCGTTGAGTTCTACTGGCGATCAGTACACTCTGTCGTTGGTCGTCCTGGGTGTGGCGGATAATCGCAAGCTATCGGATGTGCAGGAAACGGCGGCTTCGCGCGATCAGATTCCTGAGATGATTGACCGTGCTGTGACGAAGTTGCGCACTAGTCTGGTCTCGGATTCTGGATCGCATTCCGCCAAAGGAGACGACTCGACGTGGCGGTCGGATGTATCTTTGGGCGATGATTCGACCAAGAACCTCGAGGCTCTGCACGCATACAGCATGGGTGAGACGGCAGAGGTCAACGGCAAGTTGGACGAAGCGGTGACTGCATATCAGGCGGCTGTGGCGTTAGATCCGAAGTTTGTTCAGGCACAGGTACGGCTCTCATGGCTGTATCGCTGGCAGCATGCTGAAATTGCCAGTGCTGACATTGCTCGGCAGGCCGAAAAGTCCGTGTCAGATGTCAGTCAACGCACCAAATTGCTTGTGCAGTATACCTATGAGGCCAATGCGACGGGCAAGCTAGATCACGCCGAATCTACAATTCGTCGCGTAGTGGAGGTGTATCCGAATGACGCCTCTGCCGAACTGGGTTTGGCGCAGGTTTTGTGGCTGCAAGGACGCGCCGCCGACTCTCTCGCTGCTGCGCAACGAGGAATTCAGGCCGATCCATACAAGTCCGAGCTGTATCAGCGCGCTGAGATTGCCTTAATTGCACTGGATCGATACAAAGATGCCCTATCGTTGGAACAGACCTCGCAGAAGATGGCGACGGCGCACGATGGTGTGAGTCTGATGGCAGCCTATCTCTCCAACGGACAAGCACAGTTGACGGATGTATTAGCACACATTAAGCACTCACCCGAAGAGATTGCTTCGCTCTCGGCCTATGGTTTGTATCTCGACGACTCGGGGCGGCTTGCCGAAGGGGCCAGGGTCTGGAACACGCGCCTGGTCGGGCACAGTACGGCAAACGTGTTGATCGAAAGCGATCAGTGGCTGATAGCGCAGGGTGCGCTCGACAGAGCACTGGTGGGAGATTGCACCAGCGCTTTGTCGATGGCTAAGGCCGCGATCGCAGGCGTGGGGCGGCAAGGACTGAGTACGAACTTTGCTGCGGGAATGGGTGCAGCCTTGTGTGGCAACGGCGATTTGGCACAGAGAACGATTGATGTCATCAGCAGCGATTGGCCTCAGTCGACGATTGCTCAAGAATACGAGCTTCCCGAGTTGCGCGCAGCCGTGGCACTCGGACAGCATGACCCGCAGGTTGCATTCGACGCGCTGCTGGCCGTGCAAAAGGACGATCTATCCTTGCTGGCACCCTATCTGCGCGGTTTGGCGCACGTTGGCTTGCACCAAACGCAGTTTGGCATCTCGGACTTTCAATCGATCATGGGCCATCGAGGCGCAGCATTGGTCGGGGAGAGCAATGTCTTCCCAGTCTCGCTGAGCACGTTGGCCAAAGCCTATGCGGAAAGCGGCGATATGTATGACAGCGTACAGGCGAACCGGAGACTTCTGGAGATGTGGCGCGACGCGGATGCCAGCGCGCGTCAGCAGATGGCATCGCGGAACTAAGCAATCGCGTCAAAATAAGTCGACTATTTTATCGGCAACCGATTTAATAAGTCATGCGCGATCATGCGGGTGATGAGCAGATTGAAGCGAAGTACCGTTCACTGTCGCCGTTGATGGATGAGCGGATGCCTCGGCAATGGCCGTGTGTTTGGGATTCCGGTGCGGGTGTGCCATTTTCCGCCGGGAACCAGCAAGTGGAACAAGATCGAGCATCGCATGTTCTGCCACATGACGCGACTACTAAGTATCCGTCTGCTCGCCTGCTGATCGTATAACAAGTAAACTGCTACAGCAGTTCAGAAAAGCATGAGATCAAAGCTGTGAGGCAATCCATCACAGTCAGATCTCACTGCTCGTTAGAGAGTGTGCGGTGAATTCGGCGAGGATCTTTACGCTGGCGCTGGCTCCGATGCGGGTGGCGCCGGCCTCCAACATGGCGCGCGCGTCGGCCAGTGTTCGGATGCCGCCAGAGGCCTTGACACCAGCGCGTGTGCCTACAACTCCACGCAGCAGGGCGATGTCATCAACCGTCGCGCCGCCGGAGGAGAAACCAGTCGAGGTCTTCAGAAAGTCGGCCCCGGCGGCAAGCGCCAGTTCCGAGGCGCGCAGTTTTTCTTCAAATGTGAGTAGGCAGGTTTCCAAGATCACTTTGACGATGGTGCCCTCGGCGTGTGCCAGTTCTACGACGGAGCGAATCTCCTTTTTGATGGCATCATAGTCTGGCTTGGTAGCGGATTTGAGCAGGCCGATATTGAGCACCATGTCGAGGTCGTGCGCGCCCAGTTTGAGCGCGCGCTCGGCCTCATCGAGCTTGGTCGCTATCAGCGACGCTCCCAGCGGAAATCCGACGACTACGCCGACGGGAATGCCGGTTCCGGCCAGCGTCTCAACGGCACACGCAGCCCATGCAGGATTGACCATGGCGCAGGCGAAGCGGTGCTCGGCGGCCTCATGACAGAGGCGGATGACTTGTGCGCGTGTGGCTTCGGGCTTGAGCAGGGTGTGGTCGAAGACGGCGGCGAATGAGGCGGCGGAAGAGAGCGCTTGATCGGCGAATGTGGCGGCGTCGAACGGTGCTGCTTCCGCAATAGTCAGGCTGGACTTCGGATTCATGGATATGTAAGCTCCTGCGGGTGGAGAACAACTCACGGATCTATCATACGAGCAGGAACGATTCCCTGCGCATTGGTGAGAATGGTGTGTTCTTCATGCCACTCCACGATACACTGGAAGCCATATGATTCCCACACTTGAATGGCTTCCTGAAGGCGTAAATTTTCTCGATCAAACTAAGCTTCCGCTGGAGGAGACGTATGTTCTAGCGACCGACTACAAGCAGGTGGCAACCGTCATCCGCGACATGATTGTGCGTGGGGCTCCGGCGATTGGCGTCTCAGCGGCGATGGGCGTGGCGCTGGGCATCGAACACAGCACTGCGACAACGATTGACGCGTTAACCACCGAGGTAGCGGTGATTGCGAAGACGCTCGCGGAGACACGACCTACTGCAGTCAATCTCTTCTGGGGTATCGACGAGGTTCGTGCCGTATTCAAAGATCTGACTGCGCAGGGCGCGTCGATTGCCGAGATCAAGCTCGCCGTCGTCGCCAAGGCGCGACAGATGTACGACGAGGACATCGCCGCCTGCAAGCAGATGGGCGCGCACGGAGCAGCGTTGCTGCCGAAGGAAGGCACGGTGCTGACGCACTGCAACGCTGGCGCATTGGCCACCTGCGGATACGGCACGGCTTTGGGCGTGATTCGCGCGGCCATCGAGCGCGGACACAAGATCGAGGTCTTTGCCGATGAGACGCGCCCGTTTCTGCAAGGCGCGCGCCTGACCGCCTGGGAACTGATGAAGGATGGCATCAAGACGACAGTGTTGTGCGACAACATGGCTGCGGCGTTGATGCGGCAAGGGAAGATTCAGGCCGTTATTGTCGGCTCGGATCGCATTGCGGCCAACGGCGATATAGCCAACAAGATCGGTACCTACGGCGTTGCGATTTTGGCGAAGGAGCACGGCATTCCGTTCTATGTTGCGGCTCCGTGGTCGACCGTTGACATGGCGACCGCCAGCGGCGACTTGATTCCCATCGAGCAGCGTGACCCGCGCGAGGTGACGCACTCCAACGGTCGGCAGATGACGCCGAACGGCGTGGGGATCGAGAATCCTGCATTCGATGTGACCCCTGCGAAGTATGTTACTGCCATCATTACCGAGCGTGGCGTTCTACTGGCGCCCTACGTTGACTCGATTCGCGCGATGGCGGCGGAGTTGATCACGGCATAGTACGAACTCAAGCAGCAGGCCGCATGATCCGTCCGAAGTTGAGCAGATTCTTCATGCCGCCGCCGTGCGTCGACGTTCCGTAGTGAGTTGCGGCAACCTCTCTTTTTTCGAAACGACGTTGTTGCCTGATAGTGCAAGTCTTCCGGCCTATCTATCGGCGATTCGCCAACCCCTGTACATCCCTCGTTCATCTGTTGTACACAGTTGGACTGACGAAACGTTTTTGTTTCGATTCCATCCCGCTTATCGGCAAGGAGTGCTGCATCGTCAACGTGTTCAGTGGATTGAAGAGCCTGCTTAAATGCGAGTTCCGATTTGGAACGTGCGATGAGATGGAAGCTGAGTTTGTCGAGCAGGCGAGAGCATCTATGCGAGGCGCCGGCTGTGCTAAAATTGCCGCAAAGGGACAGAAGTATTTTGCCGAAAATGCCCGGTGTGATTGAGGTCACTTTTCTCTTCGTCGCATCACAATCGTTTAGATCGCATCTTCCTGTCGAGCGCGTGGCGGGTAGGTCAGACTCAACATGCCTCTCTCGTCCATAATTCGCCCGGTCCACCATTGCGGAAGCTGCGATCTGCGCTCGATGCGCATGTTCTGTAGTCTGAGCGAAGAGGCGTTGACTGAGTTCGACCTGATCGGCGTGAATACGTCTTTGCCGCGCGGTGCGACCTTGTTTTTGGAGAACGCGCCCAGTCAGGCTGTCTACGTTCTATGCACCGGTCAGGTAAAGCTCTCTTGCACCTCGAAGGAGGGGCGGACGCTGATTCTGAAGATCGCTATGCCGGGAGACATTCTTGGGCTGGGCGCGGTCATCTCCGGCACAAAGTACGAAGTGACCGCCGAGACCGTACAGCCAACCGAGATCAAGAGCATTCGCCGAGAGGAGTTTCTCGCCTTTCTGAAGAAGTACGGCGAGGCCAGTCTGCACGCGGCCAAGGCGTTGAGCGAGGAGTACAAGGCGGCATTCTTCGACGCACGTCGGCTGGCTCTTTCCGGCTCGACCGCAGGGAGGCTGGCGGCAGTTCTGTTGGACTGGGGAAGAGCAGAATCCTGTGGCAAGAGCGAGATGCGCTTCACCATGGCACTGACCCATGAGGAACTGGCAAATCTCGTTGGCTGTTCGCGCGAGACGATGACGCGAATGCTAGGACGCTTCAAAAAAGAGAAGCTGATCCAGATCCACGGCGTTTCGATTGTTATTCTTTCGCCCGAGCGGCTGGAACGAATCTCAGTCTAGGCTCGCGCCTAGCGTACTTGAGAATTCATGGTGATGCCTAACCATAAAGTTCAAGATTGACAAGCGGCTTGGGCGTAGGCAGAATTTTTTCATTCGGTTTCTTTCATCCTATATGCCAACATCCTGCAAACATCCCCAGGTCCGAGTCGTTGCCCGCGAAGACGACGCTGAATTCGTTGAGTGTCAGAGCTGCGGCGAGGTCTTCGATTCGTCAGAGTTCGCCGACATACTCAACGAAGACGACGAAACAGATTCGGTAGAAGATTCTCCATCTGAAGACGATCCCAAAATGAGGATTTAATGCCAAACAGTCAGTCGAAGCTACCTTTGTCCGTTGTATTGATTGCCTTGTTTCAATTTGCCAAGGCTACTGTACTTCTGATCGTCTTCTGGATGATGATGAAGGCACCGGAGATGCTCGAAGGCTCTCATTTGGCTCCGCTGCTGATGTTTATTGCATCGCACGGCAAGGCTCCTCAGGGGGCTGTGGTGGCGTTGCTTGCGATCTACCCCATCGTGATTGGCGCAGGATTGTTACTGACTATTCCGTGGGCACGAAGGACGCTGATGTTCACATCTGGGTTGACCATCGCTCTATGGGCGCGAGCTCTGCTGATGAATCAAATGCTGTCTTCTGGCAATCCGTTGCAGCAGAATATTCTGCTGTCGTCGGAGCAACAGCAGGCCGTATTGGCCCTTCTGCTGACCGATGCGCTCGTCCTGTTTTATTTGTGGATGGGGCAGGGCGTTCAAAAGGCGTTCAGCGTAAATCCGTACTGATATTGCCTAATGTTGCTGTGCGGGATCTGCCGAGCTGACGCGTCGGACAACGATCCATGCGTACTGAGCGGCTGAGATAGGCGCAAGCCACGCGATGGATCGCAGCAGATCCAAGCGCAGCAGAGCCACATTGAGCGACGGCCAGAGCGGCTCGATCAGCACCACGGTCAACCCGAAGATCTGCACTAGGGTGTTGAACTTGCCCAGCAGACTGGGGCGGAAGTCGCGCAAGGCGCCTGTAGCAAACAGAAGCATCGCAATTAGCAGAATTCCCAGATCACGGCTGAAGACCAGCACCGTAACGTAGCGCGGCACCAGATTCATGTGGGTAAGAACCAGAAACAGAGTGCTGAGTAGCAGTTTGTCGGCGATTGGGTCCAGATACTGGCCCAGCCGTGTGTACTGATGGGTGAGGCGCGCTGCCAGCCCGTCGAGTCCATCGGTGAAACCAGCCATCACAAAGAGTGCAAAGGCGAGCCCGTGCTGCCCGTCCAGCACCGCAATCACCAGAAACGGGATGATAAACAGACGTAGCAAGGTAAGCAGGTTTGGTGCGGCTCGGAACTGACGGAGAATACTCATGGTTAAGCGCAGAACCATCGTAAATTATCTTGCCCGGATTTGCGCGTCGCGGGTGGAAGCAGCGAATCAAGTCTGCAAGTGCTTGTCGGGAGCTTCACGCGGAAACCGGGACTGCTTTGCGATGGTTTGGGCCTAGCTGGCGCAGGCGATGGACTGCGGTGGGGATCAGTTGCAGTGCGCAGTCTACCTCTTCGGGTGTGGTATGGCGGGTGAGAGAGATGCGAATACTGGCTCGTGCGCGGGCCTCGCTCAGGCCCATCGCTGTCAACACATGCGAGGGCTCGGTTGCGCCCGACTGGCAGGCCGATCCCCCCGATACGGCCAGACCCTTCAGGTCCAGCGCAATGACAAGAGCCTCAGCTTCGACGTGGTCAAAGTAGAGATTGCTGGTGTTGGCGACACGCGCAGCTGGGGTTCCATTAACCCCTGCCTCCTCAATCTGCGACAGAAGACCCTGCTCCAAACGGTCGCGCAGAGCGGCCAGGGATTGTTGCCCATCGCTGTCAAGCCATAGGCGGGCCAGCTCCGCAGCCTTGCCCAGACCGACGATGCCAGCGACATTCTCCGTTCCGGGACGTCGTCCGCGCTCGTGGCGTCCGCCGAAGAAGAGCGGCTGTAGGTGCATATTGCGGCGGACAAAGAGCGCACCGGTTCCCTGCGGAGCATACATCTTGTGGCCAGCGATGCTGAGCAGATCGCAGTCCAGTCCTTTGACATCGAGCAGCAGTTTTCCAGCGGCCTGCACTGCGTCGGTGTGGAAGAGCGCTCCCTCTGCGTGTGCGAGATCGGCCAGCTCGCGGATCGGCTGAATGACGCCGGTCTCGTTGTTAGCCAGCATGACGCTGACCAGCGTTTTGCCCTTTCCTGCTGTGGCTTTGGAACGAAGTGCTGCGGCAAGTGTGGCGGGTTCTACTACACCTTGCGCAGTGCAGGGAAGGAAGGTGACAGCGATGCTGCGCTCGGCCAGCGCTTCGGCCGCGTGCAGCACGGCGTGATGCTCGATGGCTGTGGTAATGACGCGATCACCTGCTGCGAGCGTGCCAAACAGAGCCAAGTTGTTACTCTCCGTTCCGCCGGAGGTGAAGACGATCTCCGCTGCGCGGCAGTTGATGAGAGCGGCGACGGACTCTCGCGCATGATTGACGGCGGCGCGCGCCTGCTGTCCTTGCTGGTGGATCGAGCTGGCATTACCAAATTGCTCGATCCAGTAGGGACGCATCGTTTCCAGCACCTCAGGCAGCAGAGGCGTGGTGGCGTTGGCGTCCATGTAGATGCGGCGCATGAGTCCAGTCTACTCGGTGACGGCTGCGCGGATTGCCTTGTGTCTTGTTTGATGGTCGGGTCAGGCAACAATTTGAGCAATCTAAGCGGAGATTCGCTATTCTATGAAGCGACAACTCTTTCAGCTACCTGGCTGAGTGAGACGAAGGCTGGACGTCGCCGGTTTATCGGCTGCTTTATGCGTTACCGGACAAGAGAGATTAAAGATGCACGGAGCTACGATACACAGACCGAGGGCTTTACGAACAGACAATTTAGGTTCGAGGGCATTATTTTGCGCGGTAGTCTGGCTCGGCTTGCTCGCACCGACAGCGGCGCAGGCTGCGGCCAACAGTAGCGTTGGAGATCAGCCAGTCTGTCAGTTTGGCTACTACGGATACGCTCCGTATGCTTGCGCACCGCGTGGGTTCTACGGAGCGGACTATTTTTACAACGGCATCTTCGTCGGGGTGGGGCCGTGGGCTGATTGGGGCTACACGCATGGCTGGGGAGACCATCGCTTCAATCGCGGAGGTGGACGTGCGGCAGTTGTCAGTCCTGCCGCCGTGGTGCCGACTGCCGCTACTCCCGCCGCTGCGGTGAATCCTCCAGTTGTAGCGAATCCAGTTGCCACGCCCAAGCATGTGACGCCGGTTGAAGCGGCACCGGCGCGCGCGTCTGCTCCTGTTGTGCAGATGGCACATTCCAGCGGAGCGATTGTACATTCCAGCGTGGCAACTACGCCGGTAGCTCACAGTGTGGTTGGGACGGGGCCAGCATCTCGTGCAGCCGCTTCTTTGGAAGGAACTCATGCGGTGGCGGGTCGTGGCGTCGTTGGATCACATGCCAACGGTGTCGGCACTCATTCCAGCGTGGTTGCAGGACACGCCAGCGGCGCGACACACGCTAGCGCAGCGCATGGCACGGGCAGTACCTCCCATCCCAGTGGAACCTACCATGTGCCTGCACCAACCAGCATCGGGTTGTATCATCCGCCCCCCCCATAGAGAAACGCCAAACCTCGACGCAGTTGCTAATTTGTAGTAGACGAGTGGATGGTGCGTTTCTATGGCAACTCCGACTAATCTGATGCAGAGATTGGCAGCCAGAGGGAGCGATTGGCGCTCAGTATGAAGAGATTCTTAACGGAAAGATGTACTTCCTATCGTTTCGAAGACCTGATTGAGTCAATGATCCGCACCGAGCGCTATCAGATAGCGAGCAGAAATCACCGTGGCAATATAGAAGCAGGTTGTTTGCAGACCAGTGCGGAGAGCCGGTTTGAATAATAGCGCGGAAGAGATTGCGGCGGAGAGTGGCGACGCGACGGGGCAGGCCTCGGGCCATGCGCTCGAGCGCAGACTTGGACTGCGCGATCTTGTGCCAATGCAGATTCTGCTGGTGGTCGGCATCACATGGGCGGGAACTGCAGCAAAGCAGGGTGGCACACACGTGGTGTTCTGGTTGGCGGCGATACTGACGCTCTTTGTGCCGCTGGCCGCTGTGGTGGGATGGTGCGCCAAGGTCTGGCCGCTCGAAGGCGGCGTCTATCAGTGGACGAAGTTTGCACTGGGTCCGTTTGCGGGTTTTATGAGCGCGTGGAACTTCGCCATGTGGGCACTCCTTTGCGTGTCGAATATTGGGATCATGACAGCAACTAGCCTGAGTTACGGGCTGGGACAGCGCGCGGCGTGGATGGAGAACAGTCATGTGCTGATCGTCGGATTGAGTGTTGGACTGTTTCTGCTGATCCTCGCGGTGAACTTACCGGGATTCGGCCTTGGGCGGTGGGTCTCACACTTCGGGACAGCGGTGATGGTGCTGGTGACGCTGCTGATGATGGGGCTGCTCTTCGTTCATCCCCATGCCAGCACAGTGCATCCACATGTGAACCCGCAGAGGCCGTTCAGCTTGGCAATGCCTGCATTGACGCTCATCAGCATTAATATCTTCACCAAAATTGCCTTTAACGCCCTGACCGGCCTGGAACAGGTGGCCGTCTTTGCAGGCGAGACGCGGGACGCTGGCCGCACTATCCTGCGCTCGGCGTGGATTGCTGCACCGATTATCGCCGTGATCTACATCCTGATGACCGGCTCGATGCTGGCGTATATTCCGGCGGCGAAGGTGGATCTGACCGGGCCGATTCCGCAGCTGTTGGCGGTGGCCTTCGGCGGCGCGGCTGGCGGGGGAGGAGCCTTCAGAGCAAATATCGACCTCGGCCTGATGCTGGGACGCGCAACGATTCTGGCATTGGCTCTGGCGCTGGTGGCGCAGTATGCCGTGTTAGTGGCAGAGACCAGTCGACTGCCGTTGGTCGCAGGCTGGGACGGTATCGTGCCAGAGTGGTTCACGCGGCTCGATCCGCGCTGGCGGACACCGACGCGTTCTATTGCGGTGATCGTGGTGGCGGCCATCGCAATGGGCATACTGGCAACCTCTGGCGGGACGGGCGCGCAAGAGGCCTTTCAGTTGATCGTCACCTGCGGAAATATCTTTTACGGGATCTATTATGTGATGATGTTTCTTATTCCACTGGTAGCGGGCGGGCGATTTGGTGTGCGCGCGGGCCTCTGGATGAAACTGGCCGCTGTGAGTGGCATTGCGGTGACGCTGCTGGCGATGGGCTTCAACCTGATTCCGATTGTCGAGGTGGCTAGTCGGTGGGCCTTTGCCGCGAAGGTAGCTGGCGTCTCGCTGATGCTGAACCTGCTGGGCATCGCGATCTACTGGAACGGCACGCGAAACAGGGCTCGGCGAGGGTTGGACGTGAACGAGGGATAATCAGGCGGAGCTACGGCTTGGCTGCGGCGGCCTGAATGTCTTTCATGTATACGTTGAGATTATGGGCTGGACCGAAGACGTAAACCATCATGAAACGATAGAGGGGCGGATGGATGAAGCCCGTCTCGGTGATGCGCAGCGTGGTGGAGTTAGGCGAGGGGCCGGGTGAAAGCTCATATATCCAGGTGCCGCCGTAGGATGCCCTAGTCTGATCGAGCAGCACCTAGCGATATGTGGACGGCACGGTACGCACAGCAAGGAACATCATGGTCTGTCTGTGTCCGAGTGTTTCGACCCAGTGGTCCTGCGGTCCATTAGGGCCATCAACAGGCGCGAGCGAGCACAGTGACGGATTTGACTGTGGGGCGCCTAGCAGCTCCGTTGGCGACGTCGGCAATGCGAGCGAAGACCATGTCCTGCGGCGCTGGGACGACACCAGTTACTGAAACCGCGCGTTTGACAGCAAGCCAAGTGCCAGCAACGTAAACGAGGACAACGGCAAAGATGAGGACAGCGAGAACTA
Source organism: uncultured Granulicella sp. (assembly GCA_964590925.1). GTDB lineage: Bacteria > Acidobacteriota > Terriglobia > Terriglobales > Acidobacteriaceae > Edaphobacter. The sequence continues at coordinate 3,872 of CAZPZL010000020.1, read as the reverse complement.
GGCCAATGATTTTCATGAATGTTCCTGAATGCAGAGTGAAATATCAGGTTGGAGCCCAAAATGTACTGGACATAATCACAAGTGAGACCGAGAAAGAGGAGTTGCAATATTTTTGCGGGCATGTCGTCTCTCCTGGTTGCGGCTGGTCGGAATTCCTATGCTGACTTTCCCTTAGGCGCGCGAGTGTGAAAAGATGGCTGCGCGGCCGATTGCGCCGACTGAGGAGTCCCATGTCTCACACAAGATTTGTTCTGCCGAAGGCTGCCGTGTGCACGGCGCTGTTGCTGCTGGTCTGCCCAATCCCTGCTGTGCTGTACGCGCAGTCGGCCGCAGCGCCCGCAACTCCGCCCACAACTGTACTGGTGGCCGTCGATCAGCGAACGACGCAACAGAGCCTGAACGGCGATTGGCACTACATTCTCGATCCCTACCAGAATGGATTGGGCTCTGGGCGTAACGGCTATCCTGCTGACGAGGAGTTGCCCGCCGGTAGCAATAAGCTCATTGAGTACAGTTTTGCCAAGAGTCCGACGATCAAGGTTCCCGGCGACTGGAATACGCAGAAGGAGTCGCTGATGAACTACGAGGGCGGCTTCTGGTATGAGCGGCACGTTCAGCTTCAGCCGCTGCCGGGACGCCGCTCGTTTTTGCACATCGGCGCGGCAAACTATCGCGCGCGGGTGTGGATCAATGGGAAACTACAGTGCATCCACGAGGGAGGATTTACCGCCTTCGACTGTGAGGTGACGAATACGGTAAAGAGTGGCGACAACAGCATCGTAATATTCGTCGACAGCACGCGCATCGCGGATGGCGTGCCGACGTTGAAGACGGATTGGTACAACTACGGCGGGCTGACGCGGGATGTCTCGCTGGTGACCGTGCCAGTCAGCTTTATCGACGACTTCGATCTGCATCTGGATCGGGCTACGCGCAGCAGGATCGAGGGCTACGTCCACGTTGATGGAGCGCAGGCGGGAACGCAGGTCTCGGTCGAGCTACCCGATGCCAAGCTGCGCGCCGAGGGCGTGACGGACGCCAATGGGCGCGTCGCCATCAGCCTGCCTGCGACGGGCCTGACGCTGTGGTCGCCGGAGACGCCGAAGCTGTACCACGTCGTTCTGAAGGCCGGAGCTGATACGCTGACCGACGAGATCGGATTTCGCACCATCGAGGTCTCAGGCTCGCGCATTTTACTCAACGGCGCGCCAGTAACCCTGCACGGCGTCAGCATACACGCTGAAGCACCCTTCCGCACCGGGCGGGTGAACAACGATCAGGATGTGGACGCGCTGCTGGGTTGGGTGAAGGAGTTGGGTGGAAACTTCATGCGTTTGGCCCACTACCCGCACGACCAGCGCATGACGCGCGCCGCAGACAAGCTTGGCATCCTCGTTTGGTCGGAGGTTCCTGTCTACTGGGCGGTCGAGTTTGATCGGGAGGACGTCTTTGCCAAGAGCCAGCAGCAGTTGCACGAGGAGATACGACGCGACCGCGACAAAGCTTCGGTGATTTTGTGGTCGATCGCCAACGAGACACCCAACAACGCTTCACGCACAGCGTTTCTGACTCGTTCGGCAGAGTTCGTCCATCAGGAGGACGCAACGCGTCTGGTGACGGCGGCGCTGCTGGTGCGCGGTGACGTAAAAACCAAGGTTATCGACGACCCGCTGGGCAAGGCGCTCGATGTCATCGGTTTCAACGAGTACATCGGATGGTATGAGGGAGTGCCCGCCGACTCCGATGCGACCGAATGGAAGATTTCATACGATAAACCGCTTATTGTCAGCGAGTTTGGTGGAGGAGCTAAAGCTGGACTTCATGGTACCATCGATCAACGCTGGACCGAGGAGTATCAGGCCGACCTCTATCGCCACCAGATCGGAATGTTGAACAAGATTCCCCAACTGCGCGGCTCAACCCCGTGGGTGTTAATGGACTTCCGCTCGCCGGTGCGGGAACTGCCCGGTATTCAGGATGGCTTCAACCGCAAGGGTCTGGTTTCCGATCAAGGCAAGAAGAAAGCCGCGTTCTTCATTCTGCAAAAGGCGTACAAGGAGAACAACCTGGGCCACGCCGAGTGATCCTTGCTCTACCATGAGAGTGTGAGCGAATTTCCAGCCGATCTTCTGCCGAATAAAGCGAGTCGATTTTCCGCGCGAACCTCGTGGGATACGACCGAGAGTAGTTATGCTTTCGCTGTGCGCCAGGCGCGAGCGTCAGGGCAACGCATCTTTGACCTGACGCTGTCGAACCCCACGCGCTGCGGATTTTACTATGACGCAGGTGCGTTGCTGAAGCCGTTAACCGACGCGCGCGCGCTGGTATATGACCCCGATCCGCGTGGAATGCGTTCAGCGCGAGAGGCGGTAGCGACTTACTATGCAGAGCATAAATCTAATCTTTTAGTTGATGATTTACTTATAACAACAAGTTCAAGCGAGAGTTATAGCTTTTTGTTCCGTCTACTATGCAACCCCGGCGACGAGGTTCTGGTCGCACAGCCAAGCTATCCGCTCTTCGACTTTCTGGCTGATCTCGACGACGTGCGCCTACGGCCCTATCCGCTCTTCTACGACCACGGCTGGTGGATCGATCAAAGCGATCTGGAGCGCGCGATCACCCCACGCACGCGGGCGATACTGCTTGTCCACCCCAACAACCCCACCGGGCACTGGACCGGAGCGAGCGAGCGTGAAGTGCTGGAGGCGCTATGTGTGAGACATGGATTGGCACTGATTGTGGACGAGGTCTTCCTCGACTACCCGCTACGCGAGAGCAGGGAAGCCCCACAGAGCTTTGCCTGCGGCGAGCATCCGGCGCTGACGTTTGTCCTCAGCGGCCTCAGCAAGATCGTTGGCCTGCCACAAATGAAGGTGGCGTGGATTGCAACCTTCGGACCGCGGCGCGAAACAGAAGTGGCGCTGGCTCGGCTGGAGATCGTCGCTGATACATTCCTGTCGATGAACGCACCAGTGCAACTGGCACTGCCCACATGGCTTGCAGGTCGCGCTGCGATTCAGACGCAGATTTTAGCACGTGCCCGCACCAACCTCGCCACACTGCAACGCCTCTGCGAGGAGTCTCCCGACCGCCTGCATCTCATCCCGGTCGATGCCGGCTGGAGCGCAGTGCTGGCTTTGCCGCGCTGGGTTGGCGAACCGGAGTGCGCACTGCGTTTGGCGAGTGAACGCGGCGTCCTTTTACACCCGGGTGCGTTCTACTCGATGGGCGAGGCGAACCGGGTGGTTGTAAGCCTGATCGGTCCCACTGAGGAGTTTACGGCAGGCATTTTGCGGGCCATCGAATAGGATTTCCACAGCTATTTACCTTCAAGCGTTAGATGAATAAAAGTAATTAACGCCGTGCCGAATATATTAAGTTTCACATTGAGTAACTATTGTAAGTGTCTGTTTATAAATGTAATAACTGTATAATGTATTTGCGTGTGGATTGCGGCTGAAAGTTAGAGAATAGGCGCAACAAAGAAGCTCAAAAGAGACTCTTCACGGAGTACAGGCAGACGGCGCAAACAAAATTCGAAAATCTTCCCGATTCGAGTAGAGGCAAAATGGCAACTACTACAATGTAAGTACTGCTCTACTGCATAGGCAAATAGAGCAGCTCGATTCCTTTGCCATGTTTGGGGTCGAGGTTGCGCGAGTATTGGCGGTCGGTGTCGTTGTTCCAGTGCTCGGTGACGCCGAGGCTGGAGATTGGCTTGTCACACTGCATGTAGACGGTGCCGGAGGGGGCGTGATCGGGGATAGCCTCTTCTTGCAGATAGTCGTCGGCGTTCTCGCGGATTAGGATGCGCGAGTGGCCATTCTCGTCGAGGTTGTTCTTGGTCTGCGAGAGGAGGATGTCGAGGC
>CAZPZL010000019.1:0-16557 GCA_964590925.1 uncultured Granulicella sp. | reverse complement strand
TACTCTGGCCGTCACCATGTTGAAGAAGGCCAACGGTCGCGTCGATGGTCTGGTTATCGAGACGCGCGTCGCTGGCGGGCACAACGCTCCGCCGCGCGGCAAGCAGATCCTCTCCGAGATCGGAGAGCCAGTCTACGGCGAACGCGACGCCATCGACATAGCAAAACTGCGCGAGTTGGGCGTGCCCTTCTGGTTGGCTGGCGGATATGGTAGTGCGGAGAAGGTTCGCGAGGCGCTGTCGCTGGGAGCCGCTGGCGTACAGGTCGGCACAGCATTCGAGTTCGCCAACGAATCTGGCTTGCGCCCGAGCTACAAGACCGCGCTGCTGGCTAAGGCTACGCGCGGCGAAGCGAAGGTCTTCACCGATCCGCTGGCCTCGCCCACGGGATTTCCCTTCAAGGTTGCTCTGCTGGAGGGCACCTGCTCCCAGGCTGAAGTTTTCAATGCGCGTCCGCGTATCTGCGATCTCGGCTTTCTGCGCGAGCCATACCGCACACCCGAAGGCGCGATAGGCTACCGTTGCGCCTCCGAGCCTGCCACCGTCTTCGTCTCCAAGGGCGGCAAGATTGAGGATACGGTGGGCAGAAAGTGCGTCTGCAACGGACTGCTTGCCAACATCGGTCAGCAACAGGTGCGCAATGGCAAGCACGAGGAGTACGGTCTCATCACCGCGGGCGACGATATCAACATTGCCGCAAGCTTCCTCGCTCCGGGCCGCACAGAGTACTCTGCCGCTGAGGTCGTCGCGCAACTGCTCTCCGGCTGCGACGCACCGCAACAGACCACTCCAGCCGAAGCCGTCTGCTACGCATAATATATCCGCCACTTACCTTGAACGCCGGATCGCGACCTGCCACTGTTCGCGATAAGATAAGCGCATGACGTTGTTGCGGCGGGCGAAGAAGGTGGGACGGAGGTATTTGAATCCGGTTCCGACAACTATAGGCGGACCGGGCATGATCTTCAAGCTCCTGCCGCAGTACCTCTTCAATCGTGAGGAGCGAGTGCCGATGCAGGCGCTGGGGCCGTTTCGCACGGATGCAGCGGCCTATGCGATGATGCCCGCGAGTGGGCTGCGAATTACATGGATGGGGCACTCGTCGATGCTGGTGGAGATCGATGGCGTGCGCGTGCTGGTTGATCCGGTGTGGGATGAACGGGCATCACCAGTGCAGTGGGCCGGGCCAAAGAGATTCTTTGCGCCAGCGCTGCGACTGGAAGATCTGCCACACATCGACGCGGTGCTGGTGTCGCATGACCACTACGACCATCTGGGTGCCGGGACGGTACGGCGGCTGGCGGTGTTGCAGCCGGATGCGCGCTGGGTGACGCCGCTGGGGGTGGGTGCTATTCTGAGGCGGCTGGGTGTACAGGCCGAGCGGATTACGCAGATAGATTGGACGGAGACGGTGTCAATTGCAGGCGGACTTGAGATTACTGCGCTGCCTTCGCGACACTTCTCAGGACGCAGCGCGTTCAACCGATTTGAGACTCTGTGGGCCTCGTTTGTACTGCGTGGCGCGGGGCATACGGTGTACTACGGATCGGACTCAGGCTGGTGGGAGGGGTTTGCCGAGATCGGCGCAGAGTATGGGCCGTTCGACGTGACCATGCTGGAGATTGGCGCGTTCAACGAGCTATGGCAGTCGATCCACCTGGGACCGGATGGCGCGGCGCGATACTTTCGTGCGCTGGGCGGGATGGGGCTGCTGATGCCAATCCACTGGGGTCTCTTCGACCTGGCACTGCACGCGTGGCGTCAGCCAATGGAGCGGCTGCTGGAGTTGGCGGAGAGCGAGGGATTAAAACTGTGGTCGCCGGAACCGGGGCTACCGACCGAGGTAATGAGCGGTGTGGAAACGCGCTCGGATTGGTGGCGATGAGGCTGGGCGATGGCAGTTGAATTGGAGTGCTGGGTGCTCTATAGACTGGCCAGGGGCGAGCTAGTGTAAGACCACCACGGCCAGCGCATTGGACCACTCACTCCATTGTGACCAGCGCAGGTTCTACCTTCTGGCTAGATCTTTTGTACCCGCTGGACGTCGTGGACGCCGTGGACGCGGCGGAGTTTGTCTACGAGACGCTTGAGATGGCGCAGGTCCACCGTTTCGATGACGAACTCGACGATTGCTCCACCGTCGTCGTCCAGATCGGAGTTGGACGAGCGGATGTTGCTCCCTTCGTCTGAGATGATGGCCGTAAACTCCTTGAGCAACCCCGCGCGGTCGTCGCAGATAACGGTGAGCTTTACGGGATAAGTCTGAGCCTTGGCCCCGCTTGTATCGCCGGGAATGGGAGACCACTCGACTTGAATGCGGCGGTCCGACTCATAAAGCAGATTCTGCACGTTAGGGCAACTACGGGCGTGGACGGCCACTCCTTTGCCGCGTGTCACATATCCGATGATCTCTTCGCCGCGGATTGGGTTGCAACAGCGCGCGCGGTAGACCAGCAGATCGTCCTGCCCCTCAACCTGTAGCGACTCCGATCCTTTGCCGAAAAAGACGCGCTTGACCGCGTCCGACATCTGGCCAATTGTGTTGCCGACGATGCCGGTGGTCTCGGCAGCGGACTCGACGGCCATGGTCGAACCCGGCTCTAGCTTGTTGAGCACCTGGCGAGCGGAATATTTACCGAAGCCGATGCCAGCCATCAACTCAGACTGCGAGCCAATGCCATAGTCCAGCGCGATCTTGTCGTAGTCGGCTTCGTGGTACTTCGATAGAGCGATCTTGTACTTACGCGCCTCGCGCTCCAGCAGCTTGGTGCCAATCTCGATGGCTCGTTCGCGCTGATGCTCGTTGAGCCAGTGTTTGATCTTGTTGCGCGCGCGAGAGCTCTTGGTGAAACTGAGCCAGTCGCGGCTGGGAGCGTGTCCCGTCTGCGTAGTGATCTCAACGATGTCGCCGTTGCGCAGCTTCGTCCGCAGCGGCACGATGCGCCCGTTGACTTTAGCGCCGATCGTGGTGTGACCAACCTGCGTATGAATGGTGTAAGCGAAGTCGATGGGACTGGCGTCCTTGGGCAGCACAACTACTTTGCCCTTGGGCGTGAAGGTATAGACCTCCTCCGGGTACAGGTCGATCTTCAAAGTCGACATGAACTCGTTGGGATCGCTCATCTCGCGCTGCCACTCCATCAATTGCCGCACCCACGCCAGCCGTGCCTCGTCTTTCGCTGTGACGTTGTCGCTGGCCTTGTACTTCCAGTGCGCGGCGATGCCCTCTTCAGCGACGCGGTGCATCTCTTCCGTCCGAATCTGCACCTCGAACTGATGGCCTCCCGGCGCGATCACCGTCGTGTGCAGGCTCTGGTACATATTTGGCCGCGGCATGGCGATGAAGTCCTTGATGCGACCGGGAACGGGGCGCCAGACCGAATGCATCAACCCTAGTAACGCGTAGCAGTCCTGCACCGACTGGCAGATCACGCGGATGGCCAGCAGATCGTAAACTTGATCGACTGGAATCTTCTGATCCGAGAGCTTCTGCTGGATTGAGTAAAGCCGCTTGATGCGCCACTCGACGCGGCCCACGATTTTATGCTCGATCAGCTTTTCCTCGAGCGTAGCGGCGACACCCTTCAGAAACTCCTCACCCTCTTCGCGCAGCGCGTCTACCTCGGTGGTGAGCTGCTCGTAGGCGTAGGTGTCGGTATAGCGAAAGGCCAGATCCTCCAGCTCGCCGCGCAGCTTGCCCATGCCCAGACGATGCGCCAGTGGAGCGTATATATCCAGTGTCTCGCGCGCTATCTTCTGCCGCTTCTCGGAGGGTAGATGCTCCAGCGTGCGCATGTTGTGCAGGCGGTCGGCCAACTTGATGATGACCACACGAACATCCGTTACCATCGCAAGTAGCATCTTGCGAATATTCTCCGCCTGATGATCTTCGCGGTTGGCGAACTTGATCTTCTCCAGCTTGGTTACGCCCTCGACGATGTGCGCGACCTGTTCGCCGAAGATCTTTTCCACCAGTTCGGTGGTGACGTCGGTGTCTTCGACGGCATCGTGAAGTAGGCCTGCGGCGATGGCGGTCGAATCCATCTTCAGCTCGGCCAGCACCAGCCCGACCTCCAGAGGATGCACGGCATACGGCTCGCCCGAGGCGCGCTTCTGGCCCTCGTGATGGCTCAGACAAAACTCCCACGCGCGACGAATGACATCGAGGTCGTCGTTGGGGCGATTCTTGTGAACCTCGGCGAGCAGGCGGGCAAATTTCTCGTCCATCTCATTGATGGCAGCGGCGCTGGAGCCGGAGAGATGGCTGGCTGAGGACTCCTCGTGAATTGCGGACTGGGCTGGAGCGATTACGGATGAGATTGCAGTAATCGAACCATTCGGCGATTCGCCGGTTAGCTCAACTGCTGGCGGCGAAAGAATTGAAGACGCCGGGCGCAGAGAATCAATCGGCAGCGCGGACGCAAGAGCCGTCGTGCTCTCGACGCCCACGCCGGTCAAAATGGTTTCGGGTCTCGCGCCTTCAATCGTCGAAGGAACAGGTTTCCCGGATTCTCCCGAGTCCGCTGGGACTATTGCCATGAGCCATTATAGAAGGCGCAGGGAGAACGTCTGCAAGTAGGCCTGCTGGATCATCACGATTTGGGCTGGATTGACGCGTCAGTTGAAGGGCAACCTCTTCAGCATCTGGATCGCGTCCCGGTAGTTGAGGCCAGTCGGGACCGAGGCAAAGTGGCTAGTCTCCTCGTCGATATCGATGTGGAGAGACTTCAGCATCAGAATCTTGCCCGTGATGTGCAGATTGAGGCGCGTCAACTCCCAGTCTTGACCTCCGATGTCGGCTTGCTCGATGCGTATGGTGCCGCCGCGGTTGATCTTGCCGATGACGCCGAAGCCGAAGTTGACCTCAGCGATGAGATGGGCGTCGATGCGGGAAAAGCGCTCCTGCGCCTGATCGATCCACATCTCGCCGGCGACGCCGCGCAGCAGATCCGACTCAAGATCGGGCGGAGTGAAGTGTGGGTTGGGCGTGAAGCTGAGTCGAACGCACTGGCCCTCAGCGCAGGTATCCATCGTCTCAAAGTGGTAGACAAAGGCATCGGGCAGCAGGGCAAGTATGTGGCTGATGCGCTGGGCATCCTTCTGCTCGTTTCTGCGGCGACGCTCCTGCTGCTCGGGATGCGCAACTAATTCGTCGAGGCGATCCAACTCGGCGCGGCCAGCTTCTGAGTCCGGAGCCAGCGGCTTGCCATCGACAGCTAACAGTCGCGCCACATCGCCTTCCGCCGTCTCGATGATGGCTTTGGTAGTGTCGAGATGTTCGTCCTTCTTATGCAGGTCGTAGCGAATTGGACGATGCCTCCGCTCGTCGTCCAGCCGATGTTCGACGGCGCGACGCACCAGCGCAGTAATATCAACCGGCGCGCTCGACCCGCTCTGTGCAGGCGCTACCGACGCAAAGACAATCACCAGCAGAGATACTGCCTTCACATATCGCAGCGGCAAAGATGCTTCAGACAGTATGTTGGTCTTGGTACAATTCACAGACGCGAGACACCCATACTCTTAGAATACCGAATCAAGCGCGACTCGGGGCGACTACCGTGTGACGGTCACATACTCTCCCCTTGCGGCAAGAACAAGTACGCCTCATAAATGGGGCAACCACTGAGATACAAATTCAAGCAGTCAGAGACCTATGGCTTATGATTTGTCGCGTGCCGAGGCGGCAAGTTCGAGTTCGCGGGCCGGATAGACTGCGGGACGACCAATGCTGAGGTAGGTAAAGCCGAGGTCTGACATCTGCTGCGGATCGAAGAGATTGCGTCCATCGAGGATGATTGGATAACGCATGGAGTTGTGGATTCGTTCAAGGTCCAACGCGCAGAACTCGCGCCAGTCTGTGAGGACAAGCAGGGCGTCGGCGTCCTTGGCTGCAGCATATGCGTCGGCGGCATACTGTAGCTGCGGGCTGGCAGGCAACTCTGCTTGAGCGCGCTCGAGGGCTGCTGGATCGTAGGCTGCAATCCAGCAGCCCTCGACCAGCAGCATCTCGATCAGATCGATGGCGGGCGACTCGCGGATATCATCGGTCTCGCCCTTGAAGGCCAGACCGAGGACCGCAAGGCGTTTGCCGCGCAGTGTCCACAGCGCGGTGCGAACCTTGGAGAGAAAGCGCTTCTTCTGCTCGACGTTTATCTTCTCAACCTCGGTCAGCAGGTTGAAATCAACGCCTAGACCGTCAGCGACCGAGCGAAATGCTGCGACATCCTTGGGAAAGCAGGAGCCGCCGTAGCCGATGCCGGGGCGGAGGAAGCGGGGGCCGATGCGGCTGTCGAGTCCAATTCCGCGGGCGACCTGCTCGATGTTGGCGTCTGTGGCTTCGCAGAGGTTACTGACCGCGTTGATGAACGAAATTTTGAGCGCAAGAAAGGCGTTGGAGGCGTGCTTGATGATCTCGGCAGATTTGGTCGAGGTGTTGAGCAGGGGCGGCGGCACATTGGCGGAGCGGGTTCCGGGGATGGCGTCTGGCTGCGCGTAGTATGCGCCGGAGGTTAACGGCTCGTAGATGCGTCCAAGCAACAGGGATGCGGGCTCCGAATCCGTACCAACGACGATTCGATCGGGATGAAGGAAGTCGGCAACGGCCGTGCCCTCCCGTAGAAACTCGGGGTTGCTGACGACGTCGAAGAGATGGCGCGCGACTCCGTTACGCTCGATGGTGCGACGAATCCACTCGTTGGTGTAGACCGGGACGGTGGACTTTTCCACGATTACCTTGTAGCTGGTGAGCGAGCGGGCGATCTCGCAGGCAACAGCTTCGACATAGGAGAGGTCGGCGTCGCCGGACTCCGACTGCGGCGTGCCGACGGCAATAAATATAGCATCGCAGGCGCGCGTGGCCTCTCCCAGATCGGTGGTGAAGCGAATCTTCCTATTGCGATAGCGATCTAGTAGTTGTGGCAGGAAGTTCTCGTGGATCAGCGTGTCGCCAGCTTGGAGGGCGGCGACCTTGCTCTCGTCGTTATCAACGCAGATGACATCGTGGCCAATCTCAGCGAAACAGACGGCTGCAACCAGACCGACATATCCCGAACCTACAACTGCAATCTGTATGGTTTTGCTCATAGTGTTGGGCTACCAATCCTTCGAAGTGCAATGCCTTCAGTCTAGTGGATTTTGCAAAGAAGCGGAAACAGAACTTCATCTGTCCTGAGTCTAAGTGCGAATGCAGGCTAATAATTGCTGCGAAGCTCCAACGTCTATTCACCGGTATCGAGGTCCACATTAAAGTGATCGCGACCGCGGCAGGTTCTGACGATGACGACACCTTCGCCAGCACAGTGTGCTACTTTCGCTTGGCGCGAATGAGTATGTCCTGCTGATCACCACACTGATCGGGCATTACGGCAGATAGCTCATAGTCGAATCCGCAACGTTCCAAGCGCTCCAGAAAGGCTGCCAGACTGGAACTGTTACCAGGAAGATGGTAGTGGTATTCGATGTACATCTGTCGAATCATCTGGATCTTTCCCGATGCTTCCAACTCGACAAAGGCTGCAATCTCACTTCCCTCAATGTCGATTTTCAGCAAATCCAGGGGAGCCGTAATAAACTCCGAGATCGGAACCGCCTGCACCACCTTGCCCTCGGCTCCGCCGCGAAGTTTATTGGTGCTGCCCATCAGTGAACCGGGCTCAGAGTAGAAAGCAATCTCTCCGGGCCGATCACTGACCGCGCGGTTGACAACCGTTACATCGGCCAGCCCCTGAACATTTTGTTGAAGCATGGTGAAGATCTCCGGCGAGGCCTCGACTCCAAAGACTTTACATCTTGGCCACAAACTCTTGAACAACAAGATGGACATGCCAATATTGCTTCCAAGATCCAAAATCGTGGCTGGAGGTTCGCATCCCTTATAGCTCTCTTCTATAAATAGCTCCATTAGCAGAAAAGAGAAAACATGTGGATTAGCAAACCTCATCTCTCTGCCGAGCAGCGAAAAGCTGCGCAGTTGACGCCGTGTGACAACCGATAGCAACATGCTAAGATGCAGCCGGAGATAGGCAACCAGAATGCGATTCCGCAGAGGATGCTCACCGTATGCGGCAAAACGAAGCAGGCAGCAGATTGAAAGAATCCATTTATAGAAAAGATGTCCGACGTTTTCCCGGTGGGTATGATTAAGGGCTGGCACCAAAAGATATTACCCCCTGCCGGTGATCGTGACAAATTTGAGGTTCTGCTTATTTGGAGTGAAGACGATATTGTTCCCGTAAGCACTATGGGTCGGGTAGACTGATAGCAATGGGTTTTCAGCAGACGCAGTTCTCATCTCCGAAAGGCAGCACGGAACAACCTCGGCCCGTCACCGGGGCTGAGGAAGGCGATACCTCTTTGGCCGATATGTTGGCGACCATGCGCAAACAGCGCTGGGTTCTGGCTTTGTCGTTGGTGCTGGGCGTGGGGTTTGGCGTGTACGCAGCGTATACACAACCCCAGCTCTTCGAAGCTCAGGCGACAATTCAGGTTCACAATGGGGCTAGCAATCAATATCGCCTAGATGCCAACATGTTCTACGACGATGATGAGTTGGCCAAGATGAACACCGAAGTTGCGATTTTGAAGAGCGATTCGCTGCTGCAGACGGTGGCGAGCGAGATGGATCTGGCCAATAATCCGGATTTTCTCGGCATCAAGGGGCCGCTGCCCAAGCGCTCGCTGGACGACCCCGCTGTGCGTGCCAGCGTAGTGGGAAAGCTACAGGGTAGTTTGCAGATCAACATGCAGATGCACTCGGAGCTGATCAGTATTGGTTACTCCAGTCTCAATGCAAAGCTGTCTTCGGACATCGTGAACAAGGTGGTCTTCGAGTACATTCAGCGTAGCTATCACACGCCAGTGGAGCGAACGCGGATGGTCTCGCAGTGGCTGTCGAGCCAGTTGGACGAGTTGAAATCCGAGGTCGAGCGCTCGCAGCAGCAGATGATGGACCTACAGCGCAAGCTGGGCGTAATGGGATACGACACAAATGCACACAACCAGCTACAGACCTCTCTGGAGGAACTGGTGGCGGCTGAGGGTACGGCGAAGGTTGCGCGGATAACCTCCGAGTCTCGCTATCGGATGATCTCGGGGATGGACCCCAACACTATTGATGGATCGATTGAGACCACTCCCGGAACGTCTCCGGCAGAGTTGAATACACTGCGCCAGCAACTGGCCATGGCTAGAACAAACTATCAACAGTTAACCTCAACGCTGGGTGTAAACCATCCTCAGACCAAGGCGCTAGCCGCGCAGATTGCTGAACTAACCAAAGAGATCGACACCGAACAGAGCCGCTTGGAGCTACAGGCCAAGGAAACGTATCTGGCGGCCAAGGCCACCGAGGATAAGATCGAACAGGAACTGGAAGCGCGCAAGGCCGAGGCCTACAGCCAAGGCGACGACCGGGTGCAGTACACGCTGTTGCAGCAACAGTACGAACAGAACCGCACGCTCTACGACGGTTTGGAACAGAAGCTGCGAATGGCCGAGGTGCAGGCCGGACTGGAAGCTCTGGAAGTGGATGTGGTCGATCCGGCAGTGCCCGCAGTGAACCCGACGCTGGAATCGCCCACGAAGGTGATTCTGCTGAAAACACTATACTTCCTACTGGGCGGCTTCGTGATTGCGTTCATTTTGGAGGGACTGGATACCGGACTGCATAACATTCAGCAGATTGAGGCGGTGATGGAGCTGCCTTCGCTGGCGGTCATTCCACAGGCTAGACGGTTGAGCGCAGAGCAGAGAGAGTCTCTCACCCCGGCTGAGCGAAACATCGCAGTTCTGAGCCAGCCGAAGTCGCAGTTTGCCGAGGCGTTCCGATCCCTGCGCACCTCGCTGCTGCTGGTAACAGCCGGTCAGCCCCCAAAGTTTATTCTGATGGCTAGCGCCATGCCGTCGGAGGGCAAAACCACGGCGGCAACCAATCTAGCGTGTATTCTGGCGCATGGCGGGGCTCGCGTTCTACTGTTGGACGCCGATCTGCGACGTCCGACCATCCACCACCGCTTTGGCCTGACCGGTAAGCTGGGTCTATCCACCATTCTGGCTGGCTCCTCTTCGCTGGAAGAGGCCGTGCAGCATCTTGACGAGACGCCCAATCTGGACATTCTGCCCAGCGGGCCGGTGCCCCCGTTCCCCACCGAGATGCTTGGTTCCGAAGCGATGCGCTCCTTGATGGAGCGGCTTGGCAATATCTACTCTTACGTTGTCATCGATTCGCCACCGGTGCTTTCGGTTACCGATCCAGTGGTTCTGGGGCGCATGGCGGATGCTGTTGTGCTGGTGATTCGTCATGGTAAATCCAGTAAGAATGCGCTGCGACGCTCGCGCGACGTTTTGGTACGCTCGGGCGCTCCCATGGCCGGACTGCTTCTGAATGCGGTTGACGTCAACTCGCCGGACTACTACGGGTACTACGGACATTCAGGCTACTCGTACCGCAATATTGATGCCGAAAGCTGGGAGACGACTGGGGCAGCCACAACCGGCGACGCGGCTTCGCGAGGGCGGCAGCAACCATGAACGCAGGAGCAACCATGAACCAGAATCGCGAGACGAAGAACAGTGAAGATCGCGCGACGAGAACGGGCGCGGTTGGCCGGGCGAAAGGATTTGCGTCTGGGCGCGGATCGCAACGGGGCGGAATGGTGCAAGGCACATTGCGATGGAATCTAGCACTAATGGTCTGCGTGGCGTTAGCATATGCCGCATTGGCTTGCAGACAGACTCAAGCGCAGTCTTCCGCACAGGCCACAACCTCGGCTGCTGCCCTAGTCTCTTCTACCGCTTCGGTCGCAGATGCCACGCCTGCCAGCCAGTCTATGCTCTATCCCGGCGAGGACTTTCAACTGTCCCCGGGAGACCTGATATTGGTTCACGTATTTCTTCAGCCTGACTATGTGGCGACGGTGCGTGTAGGGTTGGACGGCACCTTGGAACTGCCCTTCATCGGAAGCGTCTCTCTGGAGGGCTTGTCGGTGCGGGCGGCGCAGAAAGTGATTGCCGAGCGGCTGCGCCTTGGAGGATTCTACAAGGATCCCACCGTAATCATTCAGGTTCTGGACACGGTGAACAGTTCGGCGGTCGTCACCGGAGAGGTTCATGCGATCGTCCCCGTCTCTACCCAGCGCAGCCTGAAGGACGTGTTACTGGCAGCCAATGGACTGCCTGCAACGGCCAGCCATACGGTGAAGATCGTGCGCCCGGGGTTGGTTGATCCGATTGTGGTTGATCTGGGTACGGATCTGGCCTCCAGCGTTACGGCCAACATTCCCATTCACCCGCACGACATCATCCAGATCTCTCGCGCCAGCGTCGTCTATGTACTTGGGGCCTTTGGACATCAAGGCTCGGTGCCACTCGATCAAGCCACGCCGCTGACCCTGCTGCAACTTGCCGCTCTCAGTGGAGGCATCAACTTCGAGGGGCGGTACAACGATTTGCGTCTGATCCGCACCGTCGGCAACGAGCGCAAGGTCGTCGCAGTTGACATCAAGAAGGTGCGCGACGGCAAGGCTCCCGACCCGGTTCTCCAGCCCAATGACATCATCTTCCTGCCTACCGATCAGATGAAGGCCACGCTCAAGAGTATGGGCTCCGGCGGCGTCATCGGCATGGTCTCGGTTCTGATTGCAGCCCGAACTTTGTAAAAGCAACTTACTCAGGCGACATGGCGATGCGCAGCGCCGCCACAACAACAATCTAGCTGACGTCACAACAATCCATCCGCTGAGAGAATAAGAGATGTCCACTGAGTCTGAGAGCGCAAACGAACAGCCAAACCGGCGGGTCCGGCTAGCCTATCTGGTGAGCCATCCGATACAATATCAGGCCCCGTTGCTACGGCGAATCGCACAAGAACTCGACATTGATCTGACGGTCTTCTTCGGTTCGGACTTTTCGGTGCGGGGCTACCGCGACGCAGGCTTCGGCGGAGTGGACGTAAAGTGGGACGTTCCCCTACTCGATGGCTACAAGCATGAGTTTCTGCCCAAGCTGCGTGATCGGCGGGAGCTCAGCTTTGCCAGTCCGCTGAACTACGGCTTTATCAGCCGTCTGCGTGGAGACGGAGACCAGCCAGGCTTCGACGCGCTGTGGGTTCACGGCTATGCGTCGGCTAATTCTCTGCACGCGATTCTGGCGGCCAAGGCGCTGGGCATCCCCGTCCTCATGCGGGCGGATATGTGGCTCGGTGACCGTCCGCGAAGCAAATTGAAGCTGGCGTTGAAGAAGATATTCTTTCTCGGATTGCAGAATCTGGTGGATGCCGTCCTGCCCGTCGGTACGCGGAATGCCGCGTATTGGTGGCACTACTTTGGCGACAAGATCCCACAATTTCTGATGCCCTATGCGGTGGACAACAACTACTTTGCACGCCGCGCGCAGCAGGCGGCGCAGACTCGCTCCGAGCTGCAGGCTGAGCTTGATCTGGACCCCAAGCGACCAGTGATTCTGTTTGCAGGAAAGATCTACAACTACAAGCACTGTGACCACCTGATCGAGGCCTACGTACGACTTTCGCCTGCTCCCGGAGCGGATCCGCTGCCCTATCTTGTCATCGTGGGCGACGGAGAACAGCGAGCCGAGATCGAGCGACAGGCGGTGGCTACCGGCTTCCAGAGCATTCGTTTCTGCGGATTTCGCAATCAGTCGGAGCTGCCGCGCTTCTTCGATCTAGCATCGGTCTTCGTGCTGCCCTCGCGCTACGAGGCGTGGGGTCTGATTGTCAACGAGGTAATGAGCGCCGGTTGCCCTGCCATCGTCACTAACGCCGTCGGCTGTGCCCCTGACCTGATCGAAGACGGTGTCAACGGATACGTCTATCCGACCGGTGATATTGCTGCGCTGGCCACCGCGCTCAGTCGCGTGCTGGAGACGACCGATATTGCACAAACGATGGGACTACGCGCCCGTGAGCGCATTCAGAATTGGAGCTTCGAGCAGGATGTTCACGGCCTACGGCGAGCTCTGGCGCAGATTGCGCAAGGGTTGTAAAGCAAACCATGTAGGATGAACACACAAATCTAGTATTTTCAATATTTTGTCAGAAAGAAAAGTGATCGTCATCCTGACCCTGATCGTCATCCTGACCCTAAGCGTAGCGAATGAGGAAGAATCCTAGCGCTTTGCACATTGCGCGACACATTACACTACCATTGAACCGCATTAGGTCTTTCTGTCTGAGATTGTGATGGCTTTGGGGTCGGAACGACGATTGGTTGGCATTGGGATGGCGAGAGATTTACAGTACAACGCGGCGGAGCACATCTCGCCGGAGACGGCAGCCGATCCCTATCTGCGGCCCGCGTTTGTGGCCAGCGACCGGGTGCGACGACTGATATGGAACCTTTGCTGGGCGCTGCTGTATCGTCCATCACCACGGCCGATCTTCTGTTGGAGGGCGTTCCTGCTGCGCCGCTTTGGCGCGACGTTGGGGTTGAACTGCAAATTCTATCCTGGGTCCAGAATCTGGGCACCGTGGAATCTTACCTGCGCCGATATGGTGGCTGTTGCTGATGACGTCGAGATCTACAACCCAGCTCCGCTCCGTCTAGGCTCGCATACAAACCTCTCGCAAGGAGCGTACCTCTGTGGTGCCACGCACGACTACGACGACCCGGCATTTCCCCTACTGGCCTACGCGATGGAGGTGGGGGCCAATGCCTGGATCTGTGCGCGAGCCTCGGTCGCACCCGGCGTCTCCGTGGGTGAGGGCGCGGTGCTGGGGCTGGGTTCGGTGGCAACCCGCGACCTTGCGCCCTGGACGATCTACGCTGGCGTCCCCGCGGTCAAGCTAAAGAAGCGCGAACGATCAGCCTCGGCGTAGCTGGCCTCGTTCTTCAACCCCACAGTGTTACGATCGATTGCCTTGTTTCCTGAAAATAGAGTTACCATAGTGTTATTGCGTTCAAAATATTTCTTCCCATACACTGGATTAGGATACAAGAAGTGGCTGAAGCATAGCATGGATCAGAGTTCATCTTCAGACAGACTCTTCTTTTCAAACTGATTCAAAGAGGTGGATCGACATGAAGAACTTTCGGCTATTGAGGAATAAGTTCCAAATATCCATGTTGTTTGCTGCAATTCTGGTCGCGCTTGGCTCCATGCCTGCTCGAGCCGATGTTTTCGATTTCAGCTTCAGTGGGCAAACGGACTCTGGATCAGGAACATTTACCGCCAATCCTACCGGGATTGCTGGCCAGTATCTAATCACAGATATTAGCGGAACAGCCGATGGATTTACTATTTCCGAGCTGCTTCCAGTGGGAACGTATCCTTTGGCGTTTCCTGCCGACCCGTTGGTATCGGTTAACGATAATTACCTTTATTATCCCGGCACGAATTCTGCCTATTTGGATGATGTGGGATTCTCGTTTCTGGTTTCTGGGGATTCGGACGCCTTCAACCTTTTCTACGGTCCCTATTGGGATATAAATGACAACTACGAAGGCACTGGGTACTACATAATACTCGGACCGCTCACCAGCCATGCATATGAACACACGGTAAATCCCATAACCGACTTTGAGGTGACAGACATTAGCCCTGAGCCTGCGTCTCTGCTGTTGTTTGGAACTGGCGCTTTGGGAGTGGTTTTCCTGTTGCGTCGTCGGCGAACCATCAAACAGATCTGATAATGTAGCCGCAACAGCACTAATGATTTCCGGCATTCCGGCCCCGTGAGTTCGACGAGGATGGAATGCCGGTTGATTTTTTACAGGCAGTATTCTATTTAGGCAACGGACGCAGCTCCGCTCAGCCGCGCAGTTTTGCTAGCAGGTCAGTAGGGTGGACGGGCTTGGCGAGGATCTCGAACTTGTGCCCTTCGAGCTGCGCCTTCTCTAGTAGATCGGCCGTGGCAGCCTGACCGCTGAAGAGAAGGATCTTGCAATTGGGCCTGCGTTCGCGGGTGGCGATGGCGGCCTCGATGCCGGTCATTCCGGTCATGATGACGTCCGAGATGAGCATGTCTGGCTGAAAACTGTCTAGCAACTCGAGTGCTTTCTCTCCGCTGTATACGGCGCGCGCCTCAAAGCCTGACTGATTGAGGATGATGGCGAGCGTGTTGGCAATGACCTGCTCGTCGTCGGCAACAAGGACTCTAGGCCGTGTCGTTGTTGCTGCGGTGGCGTCAGCCATGCGAATTTCCTCCCAATGAATGAAAAGTTGCGAGCAGATTATGCATCACGGCCCTGAGACCATTCTCTACAGTTCTGAAACTATCATACGCTGTACCGAACAAAGACATTGGGTCTGACGCCAATTCTTTCTGGCAGGAAGGCAATTGCGCCTTGCTCTCTCGATTTTGCGTCGCAGTCAGACCCAACCCCAATGCGGTATAGACGCATCAGATTCAGATAAGCGGCGTTGCCGAGATGCACCCCAACCTCAATCTGCTTTGCGTCTGAATTCACAGCTACTTAACCAACCAATCCGCGTAAGAGATGGGGAATCAACGATGGCAGTAATGATGCAGGCTTTCTACTGGGACGCGCCAAAACACGAGAACAAGGAGCACGAGTGGTGGAACTTTGTCGCCGAGCGAGTGGAAGCCTTGGGCAAGGCGGGATTCAACGCGTTGTGGCTGCCGCCGATAAATAAAGCGTCAAGCAACACCTCGATGGGATACGATCCCTACGACTACTTCGACCTCGGCGATCTGGACCAGAAGGGCGGCGTGAAGACGTGGTACGGCAATCGCGCTGAGTTGGAGGCCCTGATCGCCAAAGCGCACGACTCCGGCGTCGGCGTCTATGCCGACATGGTCATCAACCACAACGGCGGGGCAGATGAGGAAGAACTCAATCCGCTGGACGGGAAAAAACGCTGGACCAAGTTCAGCCCAAAGAGCGGAATCTTTCCCCGCAACTACAACCACTTTCATCCCAGCCGTTACGAGCAGGTCATTCTCGAAGGCGAAAACTTTGCCGGCTACCCACACCTGTGTCATCGCAACCCGGAGGTCTATGCTGCGATGTATAAATACTCGCGCCTGCTGATCGAAGAACTGGGCTTCGACGGTTTTCGCTTCGACTACGCCAAGGGCTTCGGCGCGTGGATGATCGGCCTGCTGGCAAAGTACATCTACGTTAAAGACGGCAAGAACTTCGTCCCCTACGTCGTTGGCGAGTACTGGGCCGGCACCGAAGACATCGACAACTGGCTGAGTCGCGTCGAAGAGTTCACGGACAACCAGGTTGCGGCCTTTGACTTCCCTCTGCGCTACAAGCTGAAAGATGTCTGCGACAAGCCAAACTACGATCTGCGCAACTTGACCGATGGCGGCACGGTGGTAATGAAGCGTCCGCGCCACGCAGCCACCTTCGTCGACAACCACGACATGGGCACCAATGCAATCGTCAACGACAAGCTGATGGCCTACTCCTTCATCCTTGTACATGAGGGCTACCCCTGCGTCTTCTGGTACGACTACTACAACAACGGCCTCGCACGCTCCGGTACGCCCAACGGCATCGACGCGCTGATGCAGGCGCATCATCATCACGCAGGTGGCGACTCGCAGATCCTGCACGCCGATCCCAACCTCT
>CAZPZL010000018.1:0-16572 GCA_964590925.1 uncultured Granulicella sp. | reverse complement strand
ATTCGGTCTCTGTGATCAACACTGCGACCAACGCGCTCGATCAGTTCAAAAACAGCCTCGCCGTCTTCAACATCACGGGTTTTTCGATTTCGAACAACGTTGCTACAATTACGGCGGCGAACTCGCTGACCGTCGGCGAACAGGTGACGATTGCAGGACTGACCACGGGAACGTATCTGAACAACCAGACGTTGACGGTGCTGTCGGCGAGTTCGACTCAGTTCACGGCGGCCTTCACGAACGCAAATGTCGCCTTGTCGACCGACTCCGGTACGGCGACTCTGCTGACCAGCACCATCCCGGTAGGAACGCGTCCGGTATGGGCGGATCTGGCTGCTGGCCTGAACGAGCTGGTAGTGGTTAATCAAGGACCGATCTTTGGCATCACAGGATATTCAATCTCATCGGGCGTGATTACGCTTGCCACCGCGCCGCAGAATCTGGTCGCGGGCCAACAGGTTACGTTGAGCGGCTTTCCTACATCGACATTTTTGAACGGACAGAAAGTTACAGTTCAGGCGACAGGACTCGCAAGCAATTCTTTTCAGGCGGTCATTACGCATAGCAACGTGGCCTCGACTACCGAGGCGGGTGCTGGATTCACCGGGGATGGCACGATTGTCGGCGGATCGGGTGGCACGGTCTCGCTGGTCAACATCCCGCTCTGCACGGTGACGGCGCTACAGTCCGACTCGGCCTGCGACGCTAATGATCCAATTGATGCCTCTACCTTCGGGCAGGTGGTGACGACGATTCCGGTCGGAGTCAATCCGATCATGGTCTCGGTGCTGAGCGATTACTCTCGGGCCTATGTGATCAACGCAGGAATTCCAGGATTGCCCTGCGCCGCAGCCAACACGGCCGGTAAAGTTGTGCCGGTAGCGGGTGTTTCGACCACATGCACAGTCTCTGTGGTGAATCTGACGACTGATACGGTGACGGCGACGATCCCAATCAACGGACATCCGGCATGGATCGCCACGGCGGATTCAACGCCGACTGGCAAGGCGTATGTCGTCTGCAAGGACTCACAGGTGATGACGGTTATCGAGACCGATACGGATACGCTGGACCTCACCCTCCCACTGCAGGGTTACGGCGTCAGCGTGGTAATGACGTCCAAGTAAGCGAAGATCATCGTTCGACCGACGCAGCTCTCTCTCGGATATCATCCTCGAGGTTCGCGCGGTGGCTGGATCGGCGACGGATTTGCGGACCAAGATGGAGATGTAGATCGACAATGGCGCGGAGGCTGCATGACTAGTCGATCCGGTTGCGCAAAGCGGTCGATCTAGTGCCCGGGAGAGCAGCAGGAGACCCACGAGGAAGCCACCTGCGTGCAAGGCAACGACGCGGTCGCCGGATTTGAACTCGTGCCTGTCATAAATTTGGTGCAAGGCCGTATCGACGTACAACCGGCCGTCATTATCATCAGTCTGCTCCCCCTCCCCATTCTTTTTGTTCGAAGTGTTGAAAACAAATAGAAGAGTATGAACTCATAGTGCATAGTGCCTCAGTAATATATCTGGAATCAGATTGCTGAGGTGGGCTTGTGCTAGGCGGCGTGGTGAAGAAGCATCTTGTTTTTTCTGACTATTGGAGTGAATTTTCGGCAGCGGATGGGGCGAGGAGGTCGAGGGCGCCACGAGCCTTCAGATCCTCGGCAATCCGGAGGCCGAGGGAACGGGCGGCCACTTCGGCGGGAGCGACTGACGAGTGGCAGATCATGCGCTCGCCGTCGGGCGCGACGACCTGCGCCTGAATCTTCCATGCAATGGGCGTGTTGGAGTGGCGTGGGTCGGCGACATCGTATACTGGCGCACATTGGATTCCGATGGGCAACTGGCATCCGCCGCCGAGCGCGTCCAGCGCAGTGCGTTCCGCCTCGACCGAGAAGCGGGTGGCAGAGTCGTTCAGCGCGGAGACGATCGCTAGAATCCGTTCATCTCGTTCCGAGTTGCCAGTACGAGCTTCCAGCGCCAGCGCGCCTTGGCCCGGAGAGGGGCAGATCTCTTCAATCGAAAACCGCTGGTGGACTGACTCGGTGCGCGCGAGGCGGTCAAGCCCTGCGGAGGCAAGGACCAG
Source organism: uncultured Granulicella sp. (assembly GCA_964590925.1). Lineage (GTDB taxonomy): Bacteria > Acidobacteriota > Terriglobia > Terriglobales > Acidobacteriaceae > Edaphobacter. The sequence goes on along the minus strand of CAZPZL010000018.1, from coordinate 14,487 downwards.
CGCGTCGCAGGCTCCTTCGGCGAGCCGACGCAGTCTCGTGTCGATGTTGCCGCGCATCTCGATAAAGGTGACGTCGGGGCGCAGTGCAAGAATTTGGGCGCGGCGACGTGGGCTGTTGGTCCCAATGCGGCCTCCGGCGGGCAGGGTGTGCAACGCCCAATAAGCCTCGCATACCCAGGCGTCACGCGGGTCGGCGCGCGGTGGAATGGCGGCCAGCGTGAAGCGCGGATCGATCTCTGTGGGCAGGTCTTTGAGCGAGTGGACGGCAATGTCGATGCGTCCGTCGGCTAGCGCTTCTTCAATCTCTTTGATGAAGATTCCTTTTCCGCCAGCTAGCGGTGCAAGCGAGAGCAGGGAACTGGCATCTGGGCCGGTAGTCTCCTCCGGTTGCTGCATCCTGTCTCCGGTGGTGCGAATGATTTCGATTTGAACGGCGTGGCCGAGCGCGCGCAGTTCGGCGGCGATGTGGTTTGCCTGCCAGAGGGCGAGTTGAGAGCCTCGTGTGCCAATGCGAATAGGGTCACTCATATCTAAAAAGAATACGGCAGGCGAGGCCATAGTGCGAGATTTGATAGACGGGAATCAGTATTAATTGTTAGATAAAGATTAGATGATGCCTATGAGGAAGGCAGACGGTAAGCGGGAGAATAACCAATATGCTGAGTTCAGAATATGGCGTGGAAGGCGCACAGGGCGAGATTGTAAATCGACCGAAGATGCACCTGAAGCTGGGGTCTCTGGTGGTGCTGGGTGGGACGGGATTTTTGCTGTATAAGTCGATCATGGTGCCGCCGTCGTCCGGCTGGCAGCAGGCGGGTATCTGCGCGATATTTGCTTTTACCTGCTACGCGGTGGTGCGTGAGTTCAAGCTGCGCCCAACACGCAAGACGATGATCGATGCGGTCGACACAGGGTGATGGTGTGGGAGAGCGCTGCTTGGCGCAAGAGAGAACTGCCGGGAACGATTGCTTTGGGAGACCGATTTGAAGTCTACATTTGCGATCATGAGACGGGTTCTCACGGAGTTCGCATAAAAACAGCGGAGGAAGTGGCTGGTGATTGCGGAGTCTCTGCGCAAAGAAGATGCAGAACGGCTGGCGCGCAAGGCTAATGTCAGGCTGACTAGGCGATGAGGTTGCGTCGCGAATCTTAGCGGATGACGTTTGTGGCTGGCGGCCTTCAGTAACAAAAAGGTTACGAAAGATTCGGGGATATTTGCTCTAGGGCCGGTTGGATGTCCGTGTACTGCTGGCTAGTCGATGCTATAATTTATCCATACGGCGGCTATAGTTCAGTGGCAGAACGCCGCTCTGTGGCAGCGGATGTCGTGGGTTCGACCCCCACTAGCCGCCCCAAACATCTCCCATCCCGTACCCCGGCGTCGAGTAAATTCCGGGCCAGTGAATTCCGTTGTGTGTTGGATTCTGCCTGTTGATTATTGACTCGCTTACGTCGTAACACAACCGTCGGCTTTATTCATCCTCACTCAAGGCTCCGTAACTTTGACTCGCTCGTTCAAGACATTCCGATCGCGCGCGCTCGTACTTGATTTGAGAACGAAGGCAGCATCGTCCGCCGAGTTTTCGATCGACCATATGTGCGCAAACTATCTCCATGCAAACAAAGCGGAGGATCGATGAACGACACGGGGCAAGTGACCGGAGAAGCAGCAGACGCATGCGGTAGCAGCAAGGGTAAAGTTGAAAGGCGCACGGTACCTCCGGCTCGCTTCAGCGCAGAGCCGTTTTCCCCGCGACTCTTTCTGGGCAACGGACATCTGCAGACGATAGCAGGCAACTTCTTGTCGCGCATCAATCGTCTGCCGCCTGCGGTGCCGGAGTTGGTGGAAGTCTCGCCCGCCAGCGACTCTCAGATTGCCAGCAGCGTACTCTGCGACTGTCTCTGGCATCCCGAGGGCGTGCGCTCCAAGCGACCAACGGCGATTCTGATCCACGGGCTGGAAGGCTCGTCCGAGTCGCAATATATGATCGGCAATGCCAACAAGATGTGGCTGGCCGGATACAACGTCGTGCGCATGAACATGCGCAATTGCGGTGAGACGGAGCGGCTCTCGCCGACGCTCTACCACTCTGGAATGTCGGACGATATCGGGGTTGTGTTGCGCCACTTCATCGCGCGCGAGCGTCTACAGAGCGTTGCTCTGGTCGGCTACTCGATGGGCGGAAATCTAGTGCTGAAGCTGGCCGGTGAACTCGGCGCGAAGGCTCCCTGTGAGCTACATTCTGTGATCGCGGTCTCGCCGTCGATTGACCTTGCGGCCTCGGCCGATGCCCTACATCGCGGTCTGAACCGGCTCTACGAGCGAAGATTTCTGCGCAGCCTGATTCGGCGATTCCGCCTGAAAGTGAGCTTATTCCCGCGTGCGTATGATGCGCGACGCGTGTCTGGAGTCGGCTCGCTGCGCGAGTACGACAACCGCATTACGGCGCTCTACTCCGGCTTTGCCTCGGCTGACGATTACTACGCGCGCGCCTCTGCTGCGCCCGTTCTGGACCGCATTGCTGTTCCCACGCTGGTGTTGCACGCCGAAGACGATCCCTTCGTTCCATTGCTCGCGGAGACCCGCACCGCGCTCAACGCAAATTTGTGGATCACGTTGCTTGCATCCAGTCGCGGCGGCCACTGTGCCTTCCTCGCCAAGAGCGATGCCGCGCAGAAGAACGACGGCTACTGGGCCGAGTCGACGTTGCTGCGCTTCATCCGCGCCTACGCGTGAAATCTGTATGCAACTTCCAAAGAAGTCTGGGGTGGGTGCGCTCAATTTGCTAAGAGCCTGTTTACAATCTTCTGAGCATTAACCTGAGGAAGGCGAGGTGGATCATCTGCAGGCTTGTATTCAGTTTGCGTTCGCAGTTTTTCCAGAGCCGGCGGCATTTTTCGAGCCACGCGAAGGACCGTTCTACAACCCACCGTTTGGGCAGCACGGCGAACGTATGGAGTTCGTTGCGCTTGACGATTTGAACCGTGGCATCGAGCCGCTCCATCACGCCGTCGGCAAAAGGTCGGCCCGTGTAGCCGCCATCGGCCAGCAGGCTCTCCACCAACTCCAGATTCGGCTTGCACCGGTCGATGGCAACCAACGCGCCGTTGCGGTCCGTTACCTCGGCCGTGGTTATAGCGATGGCATGAGGCAATCCCTGCGTGTCAACGGCGATATGACGCTTGATGCCGGCGAATTTTTTGCCTGCATCATAGCTCTTCTCGTCGGCGCTGTCGGTGTTCTTCACGCTTTGCGCGTCAACGATCAAAAAACTGGTCAAGGCGTTGCGTCCCAGTTTCTCGCGGGCCTCGCCGGCGGATTTTTTAAGGCTCGCTCCAGGGCACTTATCCCGTCTCTATCGGGCTCGCTCCACTTGGCGAAGTAAGAATAGACCGTAACCCAGTTGGGAAACCCTTCCGGGAGCATACGCCACTGACAGCCGCTCTTGAGCAGATACAGAACGGCATTGAAAACTTCATACGGGTCCACGGTGCGTGGCTTGGTGCGCTTCCGCACCCCTTCCAACAAAGGGCGAACACTCTCAAATTGCTCCCGACTGACATCGCTTGGATACGGCTTTCTTGGCTTCATTCCTCCAAATTAGTGTTCCGCAGAAAAGATGCATATATCTGCCTTGATGACTCCAAAGATCGTCTCCAAAGATCGTCTCCAAAGATCGTCTCCAAAGATCGTCTCCAAAGATCGTAAACAGGCTCACTGTAAATATAGATTTGTCCATAGTTTTTTGGGGGGGGGTGCATGTATCAAGTAGTAGCGATCAACCAACGATTGCTGCGCTTTCCCTGACGCCAGCAGTCGTCTGTGTGGTGCCAATCTGGGTTGAATTCCGACAATATACCGCTGGTGAAGCGGTTTTTAAGTTATGTTAGGACGTAAGAAGCTGCGGAAGGGGTAAACTGCGACAACGCACCAGCTGAAACGTTGTCCTATTCAACTGCCGATCACCTTGGTTTTTCAGGAGACAGTCCCATGCTGACCGCTCAGAACTTTCCTCTCGCCCTCTCGCCCCTTGCAGGCTTCCTCCAACCCGATGCATTGGGCTTCGCTGAACCCGAATCACTTCAACCCATTGTGCCAGAGCAGATTGATGCGATCAGACCTGTCTTCTGGACCGGGGAATTCGCCTTCGATGTCTCTGTTCTGGTCGCGCCGATTGACGAGGACGATGAAGAAGACGATGAGGACGAGCTTGAGGAAGACGAGGACGACCTTGACGAGGACGAGGAAGAAGAAGACGAGGAAGACTACTACGAGGATAAGGAAGACGAAGACGATCTCGACGAAGATGAAGATGAAGATTTGGAGGATGAAGACGAGGACGACGAAGAGGATGAGGAGGAGGACGAACTCGCCGATGACGATGAGGATGAATTCTTCGACGATCTGCCCGAGTACGACGACTCCGATTCAGTGAAGAAGCTCTTCCTCGAAGATCCAGCCTCTTGCATAAGTGACTAGCGTCGGGCAAGATAGTATGCCTTGGCGTAGTGTAGAAGTTCTGCTGCGATCGTGGAATGAGGGGAAACGATGAAGCGTAGAATCCTGCTGATCGATGACGAAGTGGCCGTGTTGCTTACGCTGAAAGCCGTGCTGGAGATCAACGGATTCGATGTCGACACGGCCGCATCGGGGCGAGAGGGCCGCTCCAAGCTGCGCGCCAACCAGTACCATATGGTCATCACCGACATGCGCATGGAGAGCGACGCGTCGGGTGCAGAGGTCATAGCGTCGGCGCGTAGGGCAAGCTATCACCCGGCCATAGCACTGCTGACCGCCTTCCCCATTGCAGACGAGGACTGGCAGACGCTGGGAGCCGATAAGATGCTGGTAAAGCCAACGCACACCAGAATTTTGCTTCAGCAGATTGAAAAACTGCTCGCCTCGCACGAAGAGAAGCTTGCCATATGGACCGTCCCAGCGCCACGATCCCTGGAGTCCAATGGGGCAAAGGCTTCGGCGAAGCTCGCCTCAAAGAAATCCGCCGCGAAGCCCGCCGCGGCCAGCAAGACTGCGAAGATTCTTAAGATGGCATCGTCTGCGAAGGTGGCTGCGAAGGTCCCGAAGAAAGCGGCGGCAAAGCGGACGGCAAAGACCGCGAATCTATAGCGGAAGATCGTTCAGCATTATCGGCGGTATCAGCGCGATGTATTTGCCTTGATATAGTTGCGCAGTGCAAGATTGATGTCGAGCGCCCGATTGACACCGCTTTCCAACATCTTCACCCAATCACTGGCCGCTGGCTTCAACTCAGCGGTGCTCAACAGGTAGCTGGTCTGTGTGACGATCTCCAGTGCGTTCGAGAGGTCGTGTGCTAGACGGCGAATCTCTACGGCATGTTCCGCCGGAATCGGTGTCGCGTCGTAGGTTGTGACGGAAGGCGTGGCAGTGGTAGCGGCAGACAGCGTGTCGAAGGGCGTCGGTTCGGTCGTCATGGGCGAAGTGCCTCCAGGACGCGGCTGCGTCGAGTGGATTCAGTGTAAGCCAATCCACGAACAATGGACAGCGGTGCAGTTTGACAGCAGCCCCAGTCTTTGAAAGACTAGTAACTCACGACTGCCGTGTCCGACCAATGGGTTCGCGACATGTACGACAGTGCCGAAGTGGCGGAATTGGCAGACGCGCATGGTTCAGGTCCATGTACTCGCAAGGGTGTGGGGGTTCGAGTCCCCCCTTCGGCACCAATAGTTCTTGATCCAATAGAATCAAATAAATAGCACAAAAATCGTCTTACGCCGGACGTATTGAGCCTCAGTACTCCATTCAATATCCTCGTTTGCCTTGTTCTCCGTAAAACACCTACTCTCAACCTTCTACTGGTCCCTTTTACTTCGTCTCAGTGACTTCGCCCTTGCGTCCGGACAGGCCGCACATCTCTGGCTTTGCTGCGCTGTCGGCATTGCCAAACGCGGACTACAGGAGTCTGGACGGCTTTCTGGCGGATGGGGATCGACCTGGCAGCCATGTTCTGACTGACTGCCGGCTGAAAGGGCTACTGGTATGTGGAGCAGAACAGCTTCGTTCAAACGCCATCGAACTGTCCAAGCTGGAACAGTCTGTGCACAAGCTACTTCCAGAGGTTCACATCACGTTCGCGAAGATGAAGCGCTTCCTACTGGGAACCCACCATATGGTCGAGCCCAAGCACCTTGCGCACTACGTGGCTGAGCTCAACCAGCAGCTTAAGCGAAAAACCATAAAAAGGCCTGCTCACAAGACTCTTCAGAGCCTGTATCAACACATCCATAATCACTTGCGATTAGCTACCCACCCCGCCGGAGATAGCTGGATAATCATCTACGCAAATTTCTTGCTACGCTCAGAATAACAATTCTCTGATGAATTTCAGTCGATGAAAATGCTCTGGCCAGAATGCCAGCTTCGGTCCAATGCGCTGCAAGCGGCTCCACGATGCCCGAGTTGGAGAGTTGGCAGTGATTGCGCACAGCATCGCAGACAGCACAGGAGGTACATCACTGTGCACAGCCAACAACTCATGACTGACTGGTAAGGGATGGATAGATTGCGCGTCAGGGGTGTTTGGCCACAGCCGAGACGCCCATCCCGCTGAGTTTGCTGCGCGCCTGTGCGGCCTCGGGGGCGTGGGGGAAGCGGGTGATCAACGTGCGCAGCTCGGTGATGCCAGCCTCGCGCTTGCCGATCTCGAACAGCGCCTGCCCTTTGTGTAGGTGCGAGACGGGAACCTTGGGGTTATCAGGGAACTGGTCGAGGACACGGTCGTAGTCCTTGATGGCGTTCGAGTATTTTCCGTTGCGAAACTCGATCTCACCCAGATAGTAGTAGGAATTTCCGGCCAGCGGATCGGTCGGGTTACTGCGCGTGATCTCGTTGAATTCGGTGGTTGCCAGCGGGTACTGGGCAGCCATCCAGTCGCTTAGCGCGGTCTTGTAGAGTGCGGCGATGCTGGGCGCAGCGGTCTTGGATGAAGGCACCGCCGCGTAGGATGAGGTCTGGGTGGCTGCGTAGGCGGGCGAAGCTGTCGGTTGGGGAGTGGCCGGAAGATTGGCGCCGGAGCTCGGCGCGGAGGACTGTAGCGGCGAAGAGTTCTCAGTCGGAGGGGGCGTCGCTCCGGATACAGCACTTGTTGTTGCCGTGGGTGCGAGGTTTTGCAGCGCTGCATCGATCGACTGCTGCTGGTTCTCCAGCGACTGTAGAGATTTTTCGACGTTGTTGAGCCGCGCCTTGATCTCGTCGAGCGAGTCGTTGAGCGCCTGCACTTGGCCGGAGACCTGATCCGTTTTGGCGGTGACAGCGTCGTGCTGAGCGCGCATTTGAAGTTGCAGCGAATCGACGACTACCGACATCTTGTTGACCGAATCGGCGCTCTGCTGGACCAAATCCTTGAGCACGCCCATTCGCTCGTCATTGGACTGCTGTAGTCGGGCGACGGCTGTCTGCAACTCCTGAATCTGGGTTTGGAGCTGCACCATGTCTTTATTGGCGGCATGAGCTGACGGCACGGCCAGAGAGAGAAGAAATGCCAGACCAATATACTTGGCAGATATACATTTAGTCATGAGCTTCGTCTTTTCTTCTTTCGATAAAAGTCTTATGGGCATATAGAGTTTGCCTCGGCGGATAAACCATAATCGAATGCCAACGGCATATGGCGCAATCAGAAATCACACCTCAATAAAAAAAGCATTAGCGGTCGAGCGAGAACTGGTCGCGGCGATTCTGTTGCCAGCAGGAGTCGTTTTCTTCAGTGCAGAACTGCTTCTCCTTGCCGAAGCTGACGACACGGATGCGAGCCGGTGCGACTCCTGCGTTGACCAACGCGGTCTTGGCGGAGTTGGCGCGATTTTCGCCCAGCGCAAGGTTGTACTCGGCCGAGCCGCGGTCATCGCAGTATCCGCCGACGATGATGCGGATGTCGGGGTGGGCGATCAGGTACGCAGCTGCCTTGGCGGCGGCGGCCTGCCCTTCGGCGTTCAGCTCATAGCTGTCGTAGTCGAAGTAGATGTCCTGCACGTTGGTGTGGAAGACGGTCTCTGATCCCATGTCGGCAGTTGCGGAGGTTGACGTTGCATCAACCGGAGGAAGCGGCGCAACGGGTACGCGCACGGTGACGCGGATGCTGCTCTCGATTGTGCCGCCAATGCCCTTGGCTGTGATGTGGAAGTTGGTCGAGGCGGCAGGCGAGACGGTCTGTGTGCCGTTGGGCGAGACCGCACCGATTCCGTCGATAGCGACGTCGGTCGCGTCTGTGGTGCGCCAGTTGAGCACGACAGATTGGCCGAGATCGATGGCCAGTGGTTCGGCGGTAAGACTTGCAGTCGGCACCGGCGGAATCGGCGCAGCCGTCGGAGACAGACTGTTTGAATCCACCGCAGCTTTGGCGGTCTTGTGGCAGCCGGAGAGGGTGCTGAGCGCAACCGCCAGAAAGAGAGCGGTGCAAAGCACCCGAGTGAGGTTTGTCTTCGGCTGTAAAGATCGTAAGTCGTTCATTGGATTCTCCTGCATTGTCAAACTCAGATTAAACTTGATTGCCAATATTCGGCGCACCTTCTGCGTAAATCTGCGATCCAACGGTATGGCCAATCGTCTGTCCATTCCATGTTACTGAAAAAATAGGAACTGCGTCACGAATGTTTTATGGAACCGAGCAAGAGAGACTATTCGCAGCATCATTTCCAGCTCCAGTTGGGCATATCGGCACCCGGTCCGGTCAGGGGACGGCGGTCTGTGCCATCGCTCAACATGGTCCAGATTCGCATGTGGTCGGCCTTTCCGTCGCTGGAGTTGGCGTAGACCAGGTGGCGTCCGTCGGGCGACCAGGAGGGAAAGTCGCAACGGCCTCCGTCGTGGGTGAGCTGCCACCACTTCTTGCTTGCGATGTCCATGACATAGATGTCCTGCCCGCCCGGAGCACCAGGGCCGTACTTGCGATCCCAAGCGAAGGCGACCAGCTTCCCATTGGGCGACCAAGAGGGTGACGAGGCGTAGCCTCCATCGGTCAACTGCTGCACGCTGGAGCCGTCCGCGTTCATCACATAAAGCTGTGGCAACCCGGTGCGGTCGCTGACGAAGGCGATCTGCGCGCCAGTCTTGGGGTTGTAGCTGGGGCTGACGTTGCCTTTGCGGAAGCTGGTGATGCGTCGGCCCAGGTTTCCGTTAGAGTCGGCAATCCAGATCTCGAAGGAGCCGTTGGGCGCTGCGGCGTATGCGATCTCATTTCCGCTGGGTGCCCAAGCGGGCGATTCGGCGCTGCCCTCTCCGCTTGGAAAAGATAGATACCGATTGAGCAGCAGCGAGTACATCTTGATCTGGAATCCGTAGCGGCCTAGCGAAGCAAAGGCCAGTCGCGTATTGTCCGGCGAGATGCGCGGCGAGATCGAGCTGGTCCCAAGATGGGTGATGGGATGCTGATTGGCCCCGTCGTAGTCCATCTCCCATATCTCTTTCGTTGCATCGTGCGTCAGGTCGCCCGTCATCTTGACGTAGAAGATTTTGGTCTCGGCGATACCCGGTGTTCCTCCGCTCAGGCGGAAGATGATCTCGTCGGCAAAGCGGTGCGCGATCTGGCGCGCGGAATCCTCCGTCGGTACCTCGCTGTACTGCTTGGCGATGACCTGGGGATACTGCAAGTTCTTGGTGTCAAAGAGGAATCCATTGACCAGTAGCTTTCCCTTGGTCACGCCGAAGCCGCCGAAGACCAGCATCGCCGCGCTGACCGGAGCGTTGGCGTAGCTCGGTAGTTGGATCTCGTTGGCCGCGCCAGGCGTCGCCGACGGCATCAGGCTCTTCGATACAATGTCGAAGATTCCAGCCGATGCCAGATCCGCGTATAGCGTTGTGTCGAAGGTCCGCTTGAAGCTGGTCGTGTCGACGTCGGCAGCCAGCGGCTTGAAGTCGGCCACAGCGATGCGAATCGAGGTCGCGCCGGAACTGGTCCCGGTGAAGATGTTGTCCTGCGCACACACGGGTAGAGAAAACGTCGAGAGCAACGCGCCGAGCAGGACGGCGAAGAGCAATCGGAATGGGGTGGAACGCTGACGAAGTGTGTGGGGCACGCTGTCCATGTTCCCTATGGTAGACGGTTGAGATGAATCTTTGGTTGTCATTGCAGATTCGCAACCATTTAAGTGTCCTTGCAGAGGTCTTCTGATCGCAGCCGAAGCGACTGAACTTTCGGCCCCGAAGTTGCCGTCCCCAGTATAGGTGTGCCGAACGAAGCCTGCAAAATCACGGGCCTGCGCTACGAAGAGAAGCAAGGTAAACTCAATGAGCCTCTATACTGAAATTGGATGGAAAGGCGGAATCGATGACTGGATTCTTGCGGGTTTCAATGATTGGATTGGGACTGACAATAGGGACAACGATGTTGGGTAGCGTGGCACACAGCGCTAGCGCGCAAGAGCCGCTGGCTTTTCTTCATGCGCACGATCTGGTGCTGTTTCAGGGGGACTCGATCACCGATGGCGGACGCCAACGTACCGGTTCTGACTACAACCACATCATGGGGCAGGACTACGGCTACATTCTGGCAGCTGAGATCGGTGCTGCCTCCCCTGAGCGCGAACTGGTCTTTGTTAACCGTGGCATCAGCGGCGACCGCATCCCAGACTTGGCTTCGCGCTGGCAGGCCGACGTCATTGCATTGCATCCACAACTACTCAGCATACTGGTCGGCGTCAATGACCTGTTCGGCGAAGGCGACCGAGCGGTCACATCTGAGCAGTATGAGGCTATATACGACCGGCTGCTAGCCGAGACGATTGCCGCGCTACCGGGCACGAAGATCGTACTCGGACAGCCGTTCCTGATGCCCGTCGGCAAACGCAAAGCCAACTACGCAGAACTGATGATTGAGATGAAGAAGCGACAGGCTGTGGTTGACCGGATTGCGGCAAAGTATCACCTGCCTGTAGTCCGATATCAGCAGGCCTTCGATGCGGCGCTGACCAAGGCTCCCGCTGAGCATTGGAGTTGGGATGGAATTCATCCCACCTACGCGGGCCACGGACTGATGGCAGCCGCGTGGCTCAAAGTCGTCGATGATTATTGGAACAAATAACAGGCAGTAACTTTTGCCGTCCAGAACGATCAAATACTTGGGTGCAAAGAAAGGCCGCATCGCTGCGCAATGAACTGCGAACTGTACTTGCGCTGACTATACAATCTAGCTAATGACGCCGACCGCTGAAACGCACAATCCCGCCAGACTAAATAGCCCAGAGCTGATCCAGATCGATCTTGCGCCGCGTCGCGCCGAACGCAAACCCGAGTGGCTCAAGGCGCAGGCTCCGCACGGTGAGACCTATCACGACTTGAAGAAGATGGCGCGCGATCTGCATTTGCACACGGTCTGTGAGAGCGCCAACTGCCCCAACCTAGGGGAGTGCTGGAACCAGAAGTCTGCCACCTTTATGATGCTAGGTAACACCTGCACACGCCGCTGCGGCTTCTGCGCCGTGAACTCCGGCAGGCCCGAGCCGATCGATCACGACGAGCCGCGACGCGTGGCCTATGCTGTCGCGCAGCTTGGCCTCAAACACGCAGTGATTACCAGTGTCAACCGTGACGACGACAATCTGGGCGCAGCGCGCGCCTTCGCAGAGGTCATCGGCGAGATTCGCGCGCAGGCTCCCGGCTGCCGTGTCGAGGTGCTTACCCCCGACTTTCAAGGCAACGACGAGTCGCTCGCAATCGTCGTCGCCGCCCTCCCCGAGATCCTAAACCACAACATCGAGACCGTCCCGCGTCTCTATCGCATCGCCAAGAGCGGCGGCAAGTACGCTCGCTCGCTCGAATTCCTCCGACGCGCCAAAGAGATCGCCGCCGCCTCCGGCCAGCGGCAGGTCACCAAGACCGGCATCATCGTCGGTTTGGGCGAGGAGACGCACGAACTGCTGGCCGTCTTCCGCGACCTCGCCGAGCGAAAGGTCGACATCCTTACTATTGGCCAATATCTGCGCCCATCGCGCGACCACCTCGTCATGCAGCGCTTCTACACCCCCGACGAGTTCGCCTTCCTCAAGCACGAGGCGTTGGCGATGGGATTTAGCCACGTCGAGAGCGGACCGCTGGTGCGCAGCAGCTACCACGCGCAGCAGCAGGCTGAGTCGACCGGACTCGCGTAATCGCGGGCGGAAGGCTCATCCTTGCAATTCCGCTGCGCGGTCTGCCGCCCTTCATTTACAATCATTTGCACGAGGTTTCAGCATGAACGGCGATCAATTTACAGTGGGTAACAACGTATTCAGAAGAGTACGACTCAGCTTGGTGCTGGTGCTGGCGTTTGTGGTGTGCGGTCGTGCTTCGGCGCAGACCGAAAATAATCCGCAGCACACTGCGACGCGGCAGGAGCTGGACATCGTCAAGGTGGTTCTGGATCAGGAGAAGGCGTGGAACGATGGTGATCTTGTGGCCTACATGCACGGCTTCAAGGACTCGCCCGATACCATCTTCATTGGCAAGGAGACCTCGTATGGCGCGGCGCAGATTTTGGCCGACTACAAGCGCATCTATCCAACGCGGGAGTCCATGGGAACACTTGCCTTCTCTGACCTTGGGGTGCATCCGTTGGACGAAAGATTCTCGGTCTGCACGGGAAGGTACCAGATCGACCGCGGCAAGAAACTGGGCGGCATCGCTGCGGGCATCTTCTCGCTGGTGCTGGAGAAGACTGATGCGGGATGGAAGATCGTCGTGGATCACACGCCGTAGCTCCTGTCTTGCTTCTGAACGGGAGCTGCTTTCGCGTCGCCTTAGTCGTATTCGCTACTTCTTCGTATTTGAACAGACCACTAAGTGCGACGTTTTGCAGTGACAAGGTCACACTGTGCATGAGTGGAGCACTCAGGGTGGGTTATGGCTGACGCTACTGCTGGATTCTGGAGACGTCCCGGACGGCTCCGCGGGAGGCGCTGGTGGTTAGGGCGGCGTAGGCTTGCAGGGCCTTCGAGACTTTTCGGTTGCGGGTTGCGGGCTTCCATGCGGCGGTGCTGCTAGCTTCCATTGCTACGCGGCGCTTGGATAGCTGCTCGTCGGGGAGAGCAACGCGGAGGATGCGGTTGGGGATGTCGATCTCGATAGTGTCGCCCTCTTCGACCAGCGCGATGGCTCCCCCCTCAGCTGCCTCGGGAGAGATATGTCCAAGACAAAGACCGGAGGACCCGCCGGAGAAGCGTCCGTCAGTGATGAGTGCACAGGATTTACCGAGGCCCTTGGACTTGAGATAGCTGGTGGGGTAGAGCATCTCCTGCATACCGGGGCCTCCGCGCGGGCCTTCGTAGCGGATGAGAACGACGTCGCCGGGAACAATGCGGTCGCCGAGGATGGCCTCCACGGCGGAGTCCTGGCTCTCGAAGATGCGCGCCGGTCCGGTGAAGGTGAGATGGGCGGCGTCTACGCCAGCCGTCTTGACGATACATCCTTCTTCGGCGATGTTTCCGTAGAGGATGGCGAGGCCGCCGTCTTTGCTGAAGGCGTGGGCGACGTCGCGGATGGCACCGTTGGAGCGGTCTAGGTCGAGCGTGGAGTAACGCTCGCCTTGGCTGAAGGCGACGGTGGTGCGGATGCCGCCGGGTGCTGCACGGTAGAACTCAAGGATGGCGGGCGTTTCAGAGTGCTTGACGTCGAGCGCGTCGAGGGCCTCGCCCAGCGTGGGGGCGTAGACGGTGGGGACGTTGCGATGGATGAGGCCAGCGCGATCCAACTCGGCGAGGATGGCCATGATGCCGCCAGCGCGATGCACGTCTTCGACGTGGACGGTTGGCGACGAGGGCGCGACCTTGCATATGTGTGGGACGTGGCGTGAGAGGCGATCGATGTCGGCCATTGTGAAGGGGACTTCGGCCTCCTGCGCGGCGGCGAGAAGATGCAGCACGGTGTTGGTCGATCCGCCCATGGCGATGTCGAGGGTCATGGCGTTCTCGAAGGCCTGGAAGGTAGCAATGCTGCGCGGTAGGACGGAGACATCGTCGCGTTCGTAGTAGCGCTTGGCCATCTCGACGATAGTGCTGCCAGCTTGCAGAAAAAGCTGCTTGCGGTCGGCGTGTGTGGCGACGATGGTGCCGTTGCCGGGTAGCGCGAGGCCTAGCGCCTCGTTGAGGCAGTTCATGGAATTCGCGGTGAACATGCCGGAACAAGAGCCGCATGTAGGACAGGCGGAACGTTCATATTCCTCGACATCGGCGTCGGAGGCTGCGGGATCGGCGGCGAGGACCATGGCGTCGATCAGATCGAGCGCCTTGGCTTTGCCGCCGTGCAGGATCTTGCCCGCCTCCATCGGCCCGCCAGAGACGAAGACGGTGGGGATGTTCAGGCGCAGCGAGGCCATCATCATGCCGGGGGTGATCTTGTCGCAGTTGGAGATGCAAACGAGAGCGTCGGCGCAGTGGGCGTTGACCATGTACTCGACCGAATCGGCGATCAGCTCGCGCGAGGGGAGGCTGTACAACATGCCGTCGTGGCCCATGGCGATGCCGTCGTCGATGGCGATG
>CAZPZL010000017.1:0-17567 GCA_964590925.1 uncultured Granulicella sp. | reverse complement strand
ACCTTCATCAGTCAACTGCTCCGCCACCGAGAGGCAGTCGTGCCGCTCTCCTCCAAGCTAGCTCGGCTATCGAGGCTGGTAGGCGCTCGAAGTCGGCTTGCGCTCGTCGACGATTAGCACTCAAGCCCCTCGATTGCTAACAATAGGCTACCTCCGGCCGCCTGTCAAGCAGTGGACCTAAATCTGAGTGAATGTCACGCATGTTTTTGTATATCCAGCCGCAGAATCATTACCCCAACTGCAAGACACACTCAAATATTATTGAAAATGCAGAGGTTAGTTCCTCCAAGATGAGATAGTGGAGCAACATAAACAAAGACGAAATACGGCGAGCCTTCACTGCGTTCAGGTTGACGGCCCTCGACCAAACGAGGATATTACATAGTTTTCATACAAATTTTAAATACAGTATCTTGATTGCAGGACATTCTTCTCGTCCAATCGCTTTGAACTTCACTTGCCCATAGGCAGTGTGAACAAACATCATTATTTGACGGTTCCAATATGGGAATTTTCTGCCCCTAAATTAGTACATATGTAATCAAACATCGTCCTGAGTGTGTTCTCATAAGTCGTACTATTGTGACAAGTCGATCTAATGTTCTGAGTCCCTTGCCGAGCTTTACTTGTTCTTAGCCGATATTCTCCCAGGTATTGAACGGCCAAGTACAAAATGAATTGCTTTCTTCCCCTCCGCTTTCAAGCCATTGCGATTGCAGGTCACAACAGTGCGGCAAACGCCACCGGCCTTGTCAGGGCCAAATCAAGCCGGTTCGGCGAGCCACGCCAGATGGGTTATCACTCTTCCCCATTCAGTCGTCTCCACATAATATATTTTTGCTGTGTCCTTGGCGGACGCGGGGAGCTTGACGCCGCAACGTCTGTCTGGATTACCGATGCCTACTATTCCATTGCTCACGCCGTAAAGTTCTATACCTTCATACCGAAGAAGTCATACAGCAGACTGGCCATTTGCCTCCATTCACAAGTGGTATTGATCAACAGCGGACAGCCATGAATCGTCTCTGGCTTCTGTCTGGTTCTGGCTCCTGATCGAATGTTCGCATTTGACCAAATATAGATCGATTTCCAAGAGTTAGATGCATATCTAAGGATGTATTGCGAGTCGCAGAATCCAGAAAAGACCGAATGCCTCACGCCCGAGCAAATCTCGCAGCCCTTATCGATAGCACGGACGACCTTATCTGGTCGGTCGATCTCGATTTTCGGCTGCTGACCTTCAATCGGGCGTTTGTACAGATACTGGAGCGCAGCTATAACGGCACACCAAAGGTGGGTATGAAGGCGGAGGGATCGCTTCCATCCGTAGTGGCAGCGTCCTGGAGTTCTCTCTACCAAAGTGTTCTGCGCGAAGGAGCCTTTCGCATCGAGTATCCGATGGGTGATGGGCGCACCTATGAGATGTCGTTGAATCCTATCGTGGTCGGGGAAGAAACGACCGGCATCTCCGTCTTTGCCAAAGACATCACCGCGCAAAAGGTCGTCGAGCGCGAGTTGTTCGAGGTAATGCAGAAGCTTGATCTGGAAACGCAGAATCGCAAGCTGCAACTCTCATTGATCCACTCCATTCAGGATGTCTCACTGGACGGAATTCTGGCTGTCAGTCCCGAAGGTTTTGTCCTCTCGGCCAACAAGCGGCTCTTCAATCTTTGGCGGATTCCCGTGCCCTCTTCGCAGGAGCAACCCTTGGAGAGCATTATCCGTCTGCCGCATAAACCGCTTCTGGACTTGGTCCTGCCGCTGGTGAAAGATTCCGATGCTTTTTTACAATGGGCGCGGGAACTGTACGACGATCACACTCGCAACGATCAGCGTGAGATCGAGTTGAAGGACGGAAGAACGCTGGAACACTACTCGACGACTCTGTGGAGCGAGGAGAAACAGTACCTGGGACGGATCTGGTTCATCCGCGACATCAGCGAGCGCAAGCAGGTGGTGCAGGAGCTACAGCGAAGCGAAGAGATGTTCCGCCAGTTGGCGGAGAACATCGATGCCGTCGTCTACATGCTGCCTGCAAAGGCCGATGACACACTCTACATCAGCCCCACCTATGAGGCGATCTGGGAGCGAAGTCGCGAGGAGGTGTATCGCAATATGAGCCTTTGGATGGATGCGATTCATCCCGAGGATCGGCCAGCGGCACAGGCGAGATTTGCTCGGCAAAAACAGGGCGAACCGACCACCGGGGAGTATCGGATACTGACACCGACGAATCAGGTGAAGTGGATTCGCAATCACGCCTTCCCCGTCCGCGACAAGAAAGGAGAGGTGATACGAATCTGCGGAATATCGGTGGAGATCACCGAGCAGAAGCGTAAGGAAGCTGAGATGGCGGCGGCCAATCGGGCGTTGCGCACCAGCGAGCAGCGCTTCCGCGACATCTTCGAGCAGGCCGCTGTGGGAATCGCCCAAACCTCCTTTGATGGCGTTTACACCTCCTGTAACGCTCGCTTCGCCGAGATCATTGGATACTCTATCGAGGAGATTCCCGGCCTGTGCGTACGGCAGATCACCGCGCCAGAGGACCTGACCGAAACCGAGCGGACGATTCAGATGATGGCCACCGGAGATGCCGAGCCCGTCACGCTGGAAAAACGCTACCTGCGCAAGTATGGTGGCATTGTCTGGGTCCGGGTGAACATTTCTGTCCAACACGACGGCCAAGGTCGCGCGCTGCAATGCATCGTTCTGGTCGAAGACATCAATGACCGCAAGATCGCCGAGCAGCAATTGGCCGTGACACTCAAGGCACTACAGGCAAGCGAAGAGAGCTATCGCAATGCAATCAGCCTCTCGCCCGAGGCCATTCTGATCGGGCGGAATCATATGATCGATGTTGCCAACAAGGCCGCGCTCCGGCTCTTCGGCCTCACATCGACTGAGGAACTGCGCGGGCGGAGACTTGTAGATTTTGTCGGCCAGAGGTGGCGCGACTGGGTAGAGGAATTCAGTAAGCAAGTCTACGCTCACGAGACCCAACTGTCGCTGGAGGAGATGCAGATCCGCCGCAGCGACGGAACAATGATCGACGTGGAGGTCTCTGTGTCTTCCTTTCAAGAGCGCACGGGAATGACTGTACAGGTGGTCCTCCGAGATGTTTCAGAACGAAAGCGAGCCGAGGCCGAGCACGCGCGCCTGATTCAGGGCATTGAGCAGGTGGACCAGGCAGTCGCAATCAGCAACATTGATGGGACAATTGTCTACGTCAACCCGGCCTTCGAGCGTGTTACCGGATACAGCCACACCGAAGCCGTCGGGGCTAACTTGCGTCTGCTGAGGAGCGGATACCACCCTGATTCTCTCTTTCAAACTTTGGATGAGACGCTGTTGCGTGGCGAAAACTGGTCCGGAGAACTTATCAGTCGCCGCAAGGATGGATCGCAGTTCACGGAATCGGTGACGCTTTCGCCAGTCAGTGACTCAAGCGGAACTGTTATCAACTTCGTCAGCGTTCATCGCGACATGACAGATGAGCTACAGCTGCGCAAACAATTGAATCAGGCTCAGAAGATGGAGGCAGTAGGGCGGCTGGCCGGTGGTGTCGCTCACGACTTTAATAATCTGCTCATGGTCATTCGGACCTACACCGAGCTGTTGCAGGAGGGCCTTTCGCCTGACGACAATCTGCGTTACAGCACCAACCAGGTCCTCAAGGCGGTCCAGCGCGGAGCCAGCTTGACCGGACAGATGCTGGCTTTCAGCCGCAAGCAGATCACCTCACCGATTGAGCTCAACCTCAACGACATCATCAACGACACCGAAAAGATGCTGTGTCGCCTGCTCGGCGAGGGCATCGAATTCCGCGTCTTGCTCCATGAGCCACTCTGGACGGTCAAAGCCGATCCCGATCAGATCGTGCAGATCCTGATGAATTTGTGCGGTAATGCGCGCGACGCAATGTCGCAGGGTGGCTCGCTCACCATCGAGACGGCAAATGTCGCTGTCGTCGAGCAGGCGCACATCGAAGAGCCGCAGCGCATGTCGCCGGGCGAATACGTCAGGCTCTCGGTCGCAGACTCCGGCGTGGGCATGAGCAAAGAGGTGCTGCGCGAAGTCTTCGAGCCCTTCTTTACTACCAAGGAGGTAGGCAAAGGAACTGGCCTTGGCCTGGCCACCATCTACGGAATCGTCAAGCAGAGTGGCGGCCATGTCTGGGTTGAGAGTGAACCCGGACAGGGTGCACGCTTCACCCTCTATTTCCCCAAAGTCGAACGGGTTGCCATTCCCGCTGCCCCCATTTCGGTCAACGCGCCGCCGCGCGGAAGCGAAACTATTTTGGTTGTCGAAGACGAAGCTCCCTTGCGCAAAGGGATCTGCAGTCTCTTGAGCAATCTTGGCTACACTGTGCTGTCGGCCAGTTCCGGCGATGAGGCGCTGGCACTCGCCAGCGAACACAAAGT
This sequence comes from uncultured Granulicella sp., assembly GCA_964590925.1. GTDB lineage: Bacteria > Acidobacteriota > Terriglobia > Terriglobales > Acidobacteriaceae > Edaphobacter. Next base: position 13,146 of record CAZPZL010000017.1, on the reverse strand, counting down.
CATCCACTTGCTACTCACCGACGTCGTCATGCCCAGGATGAGCGGGCGCGAGCTGGCCCAGATACTGGCGGACCTGCGCCCCGAACTGAAGATCATCTACATGTCCGGTTACACCGACGACGCCGCCCTGCGATACGGCATCCATGAGCTGCGCACTGCATTCCTGCAAAAGCCTTTCGGCCTGAGCGCACTGGCGCAGAAGGTGCGCGATTCGCTGGGCTAGACCGTCACTGTGCAATCCACCGTCAGCCCTACTTTCTTGCGCCAACAAATCGGTCTACAGTAGCTATGCGTAGCTGCTTCTGCTCCCGGGTAGAAGCGGCTTCAGTGTAAGTGTAATTGTTGTCGCATATAGATTGATAAAGTGATTTTTCTTGAGGGAATATCGTGCGAGCAGTCGCTGCCGCTGTAAACACCTACACTTAAAGCTTTCTAGCCGAACAACTCCGCGAGCCGCCGTTTCGCTATACTCGAACTACGGAGGTTCTTATGGTTGTGCAGATTCCCTCCGAGATCGAAAGCCTGTTTGTGCCCACTTTCCTGGCAATTCGCGATAGCACTGATGGATGCACGCTGCCTGTCCGCGTGCATCCCGGGGCGCGGCGCAATGCGATTAGCGGCGTGCACGATGGCGCGTTGAAGGTATCGCTGACCACGCCGCCAACTGATGGGCGGGCCAATCTGGCGCTGATTGCCTTTCTATCTAAACAGCTTGGCGTGGTGCGGGCGCGGGTGACGCTAATCGCCGGGGCGACAAGCCGCAGCAAGACTCTGCACATTGCGGGCCTCGGAGCAGAGACGCTGCGTACTGCGCTCGCATTGCCTGATGTTGAGTAGAACTTGCGGGGCCCATGCACCTCGCTCGGACGTAGCAATGGTGACACTCCCGGGCCTAAAGGCTTGCTTGCAACGCTGTTTTCCAGAAAACTGAGGACTTGCTCCCTCCGAGACGTCTATCTACAACCGCATCGCTATAGGAAATTCCTTTGCAACAGCAAAGTGCCCAGTACTCGTGGATCGAGCGCTGGGCACTTGGTTTGATGCTTGTGAATAAGTAGTCTACTCGCCGGCCTTGGGCTCAGAGGTTGTCTCGGAGGCATCTGCGCCGGAGTTCTGCTCTTCAAACTGCTTGGCGAGTTCTTCGCGCTTCTTGTCGCGAGCTTCGGCGCGCTTCTGGCGCTTGGCGTCTAGTTCCTGCTCGGCTCCGAGAAGCTCGATGTAGGCCATCTCGGCGGCATCGCCCTTGCGCGGTCCGGTGCGGGTGATGCGGGTGTAGCCTCCATTGCGGTCGGCGTAGCGGGGAGCCACGACGGCAAAGAGGCGGTCGACCGCCTCGGGCGTCAACAGGTAGGCGAGAGCCTGACGGCGGGCGTGAACGGTGCCGCGCTTGCCGAGGGTAATCATCTTCTCAACCAGCGGCTGAGCGGCTTTGGTCTTGGTGATGGTGGTCTCGATGCGATCCAACAAAATGATGGAGGTGACGAGGTTGCGCAGAACAGCGCGACGGTGGCTGGTGTTGCGGCCTAACTTGAATCCTGCATTGCGATGACGCATGGTTGAGTCTCCTTCGACCCGGCTGTCTGCCGTGGGCCGGTACTGCGGTGATCTAGCGGAACGTGGAACGAAAGACCGAGCGCGTCGCAAATTCGCGTCACACGGTGGTCGCAGATTGTTGCTTCAGTCGATGGGAGTCTGCGCGGTTTCATCTCGCGATCAAGCCTACGAAAGATGCAATCAGCCAACGCAACGGCGCGTCAGACGATGCAACAAAAATCCCAAACAACCCATCTCTTTTCAAAGGATTGGCATCGCCGACGATGAAAAGTAGAGGAAACATACCGGAGGTGCAGGCCGAGCGATGCGCCTGAATCCGACTAAAGCCATTCTATCCTGTCTCGCCCGAGCAGTGTCAAGGCAGCGAGTGAACAGGGCAGGGCACACGGCATTGCAGCGGAGTTGCTGCCAGCGTATTCTAAACGTCAGTGCGGATAGGCTTGCTGGGTGGGTCGGGGTCGAATTGCGCGCAGATAATTTCCACACCAGGCCGGAGGCGACGATGAATCAAAATGTGAAGAACCTGATCCAGAAGCTGGGCGAGGCGATCCACGAGTCTGTCTCCGAGTCGGAGAATATTGCGGGTGTGGTCAAGAACATCCGCGAGGAGGGCTTCGACGTGTTGCTGATGCTGGAGGCGACCATCGGGCTCAATCAGGTTGATGGTGGGGGCGCAACTGGCGACGATGCAGCCGACGCTGACAGCCAGCTCGCGCACGGTCCCTTTACCTCGCGCGACCTCAACTTTCTGAAATCCCTGCGCATCACACTGCCCGACTATGATGGCGACAAGCTGTCTGCCTCCGACGCCAAATTAATCGACATTACTGTTGATGACGAAGACGACCAAAGCAGTGAGTCACCCGCCGATCCAACTGCCGAAGCGTAATGCTCCCGGACCAAAGTAGAGACCTAGCTTGGGTTGGTGAGTGCGCGGTGGAGGGCTGCTAGGGGCTGTAGTGGGAGCGACTCGGCGCGGGCCTGGAGGGGGATCTCGACGGGCCATGCAGCGCGCAGAGCTTCTGCGGAGTGGCCGGCGGCGCGCAGGTTATTGGCTAGCGTCTTGCGCTTCTGCGCGAAGCAGACATGCAGGAAGGCATCGAACTCGGCGGCCTTGACGCCCAACTCGGCGAATCGTGGGACGAAGTTCAGACGCAGGACGGTCGAGTAGACATCGGGTGCGGGCGAGAAGGCTGTGGGCGGCAGGGTGAAGAGATTCTCGACCTGAGCGTTCATCTGCGTGGTGGTGGAGAGCAGGCCGTACTCGCGATGGCCAGGAGTGGCGGAGAGGCGGTCGGCGACCTCGCGCTGCATCATGACCACGGCGCGGGCGAGAAGTCCGCGCGCGCCCGCAGCGAAGAGGCGCATCAGGATGGGCGATGTGATGTAGTAGGGCAGGTTGCCGACGACGTCGGCGGACTCATTGGGAGGGATAAGCGCGGCGAGGTCAGTGTCAAGGACGTCTGCCTCGACAATCTTGACCCTTGGTTGCGAGCGAAAGCGGAAGCGTAATTCTGCAGCCAGAGACTGGTCGAGTTCGATTGCGACGAGGCGTTGGCAGCGCTCGGCGAGGATGGCAGTGATGGCTCCGTGGCCCGGCCCGATCTCGATAATGGTGCGGGCGCTTGTGTCGCCGAGTGCGTCGGCGATAGCGAGGCGGGCGGACTCATCGATGAGGAAGTTTTGTCCCAGCTTGGGTTTGCGCATCAAAGATAGTTTTACACGTTGCGACGATCGGCGAGTAGGACGCATTGGTGCGGGCGAGAGAAAGATGAGACGAATCGGGTAGAGTTTATAAATGGGGTTTGGCGCGAAGCGTGGATTCGCGCGGACATCGGATTGGAGCGGAGATTTTGCGAGAGATGGATTCATTGCTGAGGATTGAAGCTTCATCAGCGGACAGTACCGGAGGCGGTCGCATCTCAGTGCGCGGCTGGTGCAAAGCTGCGTGGAGGGTGTTTGTGCTGGGGCTGATGCTGGGAGCGATGTCAGCTATTGCCGCGCCGCAGCAGAAGATCGAGGCGGCGCGCGGGCATAGCGATTCGCTGAACTTCGATCCGCTGGTGCGGGAGGGTTATGATCGCTTCTACATTCTGGACTACGACGGTGCGGTCAGCCGATTCGAGGCCGTGCTGAAGGCGCATCCGCAGGAGCCGATGGCATACGGATACGTGCAGATGGCGACGGTATTTCGCGAGCTGTATCACCAGGATCTGCTGGATACGACCTACTACGCGCACGACAATTTTTTGACCTCGAAGCGCAATGTGCCGGTGCCAGACGCTACTCGGCAAAGGATCGAGTGGTTGACCGACACGGGGATTCGTCTGGCCGATGAGCGGATCAGGGCCAATGGAAACGATAAGGACGCGTACTTCGCGAGAGGGTACCTGCGGGGGATTCATGCGGCGTTCATTACGTTGGTAGATCACAGCTATGTGGCGGCGGCCCGGCAGGGATACGCAGCGCGCAACGACAGCGAGCAGGCACTGAGAATAGATCCGCTGTACGCCGACGCGAAGATGGCGGTGGGGATACAGCAGTTCGCCGTGGCCAGTCTGCCGCGCTGGGTGCGCATCATGGTGGGGATTATGGGAGTGGGTGGAAACAAGGAGCGGGGACTGGCGTTGCTGCGCGACTCAGCCGAGCATGGCGTGATAACGTCGGTCGAGTCGAGAACGGTGCTATCTCTGTTCCTGCGCCACGACGCGCGCTACCCGGAGGCGCTGGCTGAGCAGCACGGGCTGGCCGCGCAGTTTCCGCACAACTATTTGTACCGATTGGAAGAGGCCAACCTGACCAAAGACGAGGGCAATGGTCCTGCCGCGATGGCACTGTATAAAACGGTGCTGGCCGATGGAGCAAAGCCGGGATACTTTATCGACCCCCGGATGCAGATGGCGTGGTTTGGGCTGGCCGATACTGAGCGCGGATGGAACGACATTGCTGACGCGGCGATCAACTACGTCAACGCCGCTGCCCAGCCGAATTGCAGCGAATGGTTGCGTAAACGCGCGCAGTTGAACGCAGGTGAGATGTACGATCTGCTGCACCAGAGGGCGCGGGCGGTCGAGTTGTATCAAATGGCATCGGGCGGCGGAGGCGATCAGTCGCAGACGGATGCAGCGCGACGGCTGCTGAAGTCGCCGTACACGGGGAAGTAGAGCGGAACCGAAGTGACGGCGAGTGCGTATAGAACTCTGAGGTGTGGGAAGATAAAGACACCGGGAGGCTTTCAATGTTCTGCTCAAATTGTGGCAAGCAGATTGACGCGGCGGCGAGATTTTGTCCGGTGTGTGGAGCTGTGGCGCAGGCGGCGGGCTTTGCGAGTGGGCCGAGCGTCGCACAGCCGCCAGTCTTTGGCAAGCTGGTGCGTCCGCGCTATCCGCGGACCTTTGGCGGAGTCTGCTCTGGGTTGGCGCTGCACTATGGCTGGGATGTGACGACGGTGCGGCTGATCTGGGTGCTGTGCGTTGTCTTCGGCGGCACCGGTATTCTGATGTACATCATCGCGTGGATCGTGATTCCAGAGGCACCTAGCGATTTGCCAGCAAGCAACTACACAGGGAGTGGAGTTTGAACGTTCGTAGAACGAAGATTGATAAGGTTGGGCCAAGGCCGTTTCACTATCGCGGGCGGGCGCTGTACTGCGATGGAGTGTCGCTGGAGGTACTGGCCGAGGAGCATGGAACTCCGCTGTATGTGTATTCAGCTCAGCAGATTCTCCATCGCTTTGGCTTGTTTCAGCAGGCGCTGGCTGGGCTCGATGCGACGGTCTGCTATGCAGTGAAGGCGAACTCTTCGCTGTCGATTCTGCGGCTGCTGGCAGGTCTCGGCGCGGGCTTCGACATCGTCAGTGGCGGCGAACTGGAGCGGGTTCGGCGAGCGGATAAAGCAGCGCTGAAGCGCGTTGTCTTCTCCGGCGCGGGCAAGCAGCAGTGGGAGATCGACGCAGCGCTGAAGGCAGGGATTCTGCTCTTCAACGTCGAGTCCGATGCAGAGCTGGATCTGCTGGCCGCGCGGGCAGAGACTCTGGGCGTCCGCGCGCGATTCGCTCTGCGCGTGAACCCAGATGTCTTCGCGGAGACGCATCCGTACATCTCGACCGGGCTGGGCAGTCACAAGTTCGGCATTGAGATTGGCAAGGCGCGGGCGATCTATCGCAAGGCGCTTAAGTCGCAATGGCTGGATGCGGTGGGAGTGAGCGTCCACATCGGCTCACAGATTCGCGCGGTCGAGCCGTTTGCCGCGGCGTTGGCACGCGTGCTAGAGCTGGTCAGCGAGTTGCGCGCCGACGGCCACAAGATACGCATAGTTGACGCGGGCGGCGGGTTGGGCATTGACTACAACGACTCGCCGACGGAGCCGAAGTTCGATGCGGCGCGCAAGGTCGCCGAGTACGCGGCGGCGCTGGCCAAGGCTTCGGCTGGACTGGATAATGCGAGGCTGCTGGTTGAGCCCGGTCGGTTCATCGTGGCGCAGGCGGGCGGTCTGCTGACGCGCGTTGTCGTCGTCAAGAAGAATGGCGAGAAGACGTTTGTGATTACCGACGCGGCGATGAGCGACCTGATCCGGCCTGCGCTCTATCAGGCGCACCATGAGATTCTGCCGGTGGCGAAGGGACGCGGCGAAAGCGCGAAGGTCGATGTGGTGGGGCCGATCTGCGAGTCGGGAGACTTCTTCGCCCGCGATCGCGAGATACAGCGAGTCAAGGTGGGCGAGCTTGTTTTAGTGATGGATGCCGGAGCTTACGGCATGAGCCAAAGCTCGAACTATAACTCTCGCCTGAGGCCCGCCGAAGTGTTGGTGGAAGGCGACAAATCTCGCCTAATCCGCCGCCGCGAGACCTTCAAAGACCTCTTCGCAGCGGAAATTATTTAAACCTTCACCGATCCCATCTATCGCGATTAGGCTGCGCTCGATCGGCTCCCGCTATTTGAACGCGGCTTCTATAATTGTAGTGCGAGCGTGGCGCAGCGAGGGGCGATTTTGCAGCTTTGGAGTAGGATAGCTGGGCTAGATGCGCGATTTATCGCCTGGCTTATGCGGCGTATGCCGAGCGAGCGGCAGCGCCTGCTGGCCGTGACCATCGTAGCTGGAGCGGCGTGCGGGTTGGCTGCGGTCAGCTTCCACCTGAGCATCGTGTGGCTGGAGTCGATGCTGATCGACCGCGCCAACTGCGCCCATGGCAATAGCTGGATCTACTGGACGATGCTGACCCCGACGCTAGGTGGACTGGCGGCTGGTCTGGGACTGACCTACCTGTTTCCCAACTCGGCGGGCAGCGGCATTCCGCAGGTGAAGGTAGCCTATCTGCGACACTCCGGCCTGGTTCCGATCAAGGACGCGGTGGGCAAATTCCTGCTCTGCTCGTTGCAGATTGGTTCGGGCGCGTCGCTGGGGTTGGAGGGGCCGACGGTGCAAATCTGCGCCGGAGTAAGCAGCCGGTTGGCGCGCATGGCACGGCTGAGCAAGAGCAATCAGCGAAGAATGGCGTCGGTGGGAATGTCGGCGGGAATCGCCGCAGCTTTCAATGCGCCGATCGCCGCAGTTACCTTCACGCTGGAGGAGTTGATCGGCGACCTGGATCAGACCATGCTGGCGGGCGTGATTGTGGCCGCGGCGTTGGCCGCCGTGGTGGAGCACTCGATCCTGGGCGCGAACCCTGTCTTCCACGTCAACCGCGTGTACACGCTGACCAACACTTCGTCGCTGGTGTGGTACTCTCTGCTGGGACTACTGGCGGCTGTGGTCTCGGTGGCGTTTACCGACTCGCTGCTGTATGTGCGCGGCCAGTTCAAGCAGTTGACGAAGCTGCCGCGCTGGATGCATCCGGCGCTGGGCGGGCTTGCGACAGGCTCTCTGGCTGTGGTCATGCTGGCGCTCTTCCACCTGAACGGCATCGCGGGCGACCCGTACCGAACGCTGACGCTGGCTCTAACCGGCTCGATGGGGGCGCTGCCGGTCGAGGCGATGGTGGCCTTCTGCGTGGTCAAACTGTTGGCTACGGTCTGCTCGTATTCAAGCGGCGGCGCGGGAGGGATCTTTGCTCCCTCACTGTTTATGGGAGCGATGCTGGGAGGCGCGGTGGGCTACATCGACGTCGCCGTCTTCCATCACTCGGCTGACTCCATCGGAGCCTTCGCGGTGGTCGGCATGGGAGCCGTCTTTGCAGGAATCATTCGTGCACCGATGACCTCGATCCTGATTATCTTCGAGATGACCGGCGGCTACGGTCTGGTGCTTCCGCTGATGATCGCCAACATGAGCGCCTTCGCTCTGGCTCGCCACTGGCGGCCGACCCCGGTCTACGATGCGCTGCTGCAGCAGGACGGCATCTTCCTGCCCCACGGCAGAGAGCCGATTCCCGCAAAGTTGTAGAACCAGCAGTATGACGGCATGAACAGACAGCGGCGGAGGCAGATTGCACCGCTTCGCTGCCCAATGACAATCAAGAGTAGACAAGCAGAGTCAGAGTGGCAGGGCGGTTGGATCGTGGCGGGGCGTGGTTGCATCTGAAAGATATGGCGATTGCAAGTGGGACGCGGATTGGGCATGTGCATCTGAAGGTGGCGGACTTGGCGCGGGCGCTGGAGTTCTACCACGGCGTGCTGGGCTTCGAGGTGACGCAACGGCTGGGCAACTCGGCGGCGTTTCTCTCGGCGGGTGGGTATCACCATCACATTGGGTTGAATACATGGGAGAGCGAGGGCGGCTCTCCACCGCCGATGGGATCGACGGGGCTGTATCATCTGGCGATTCTCTATCCCACGCGAGCTGATCTAGGCGCGGCGTTGAAGGCGTTGCGCGAGCATGGGGTGAGGCTCGACGGCGCAGCGGACCATGGCGTGAGCGAGGCACTTTATTTGCGCGATCCTGATGGCAATGGCGTGGAGCTGTATTGGGATCGCCCGCAAGAGGAGTGGCCGAGGACGGCAGAGGGCGAGATCGCCATGGGGACGAAGGCGCTCGACGTGGCGGCATTGCTTGCAGCAGAGTAAGAGGACTGGGAAAGCAGAAGCAGATTCCGCCTCTGCGCTGCGGAATGACAAACAAAATTGTCTACAGCGATTCCGAATCGCTCGAATGTAGTGCGACGTGCCATATTGTTTACTCGCCGCGATACACTGATAGTCACCGGTATAGACATCGGGCAGGTGAGGTGGGGCGCGTACTCGACGCGACGCACATGCTGGGATACGGTGGAATACCTCGCAATCGACGGTAGAGGTCGGCGCAAATGCGTTGCTGAAAATAGGATCAAAGTGAGGCGAAAGTGAACGCACGTAATCGAGTTTTTCTGGTTCTGGGCTTGCTGATGATCGGATCGCTGGTGTGGTATCTGCTGACGGTGCGTCAGGTTGGAGATCTGCAACTAATTGGCACGGTGGACGCCAATGAGGTACTGGTGAGCAGCAAGATTCAGGGGCGCATTCAGACACTGGCCGTCGACGAGGGGCAGGATGTGAAGGCCGGACAGTTGATCGCCATCATCGAGAGCGACGACCTGACGGACGCGCAGAGAGCGGCCGAGGCGACAGCCGAGAGTCAGCGGTCCAAACTGGGCGAGACGATCGAGAGCGAACGACAGACGCGCGGCGAAGTTGGCAGTGCGACGGCAAACGCTGAAGCTCAGGTGAAGTCTGCACAGGCTGCGCTGATGCAGGCGCAGGCGCAGTTGGCGCATCAGCAGGCCGATAGCACCCGCACCATCGCGTTGGAGCAGCAGCAGATTATGAGCGCGCAGGCGAAGGAAGAGGCGGTTGCGAACTTGCAGGTGGCTCACGCTGCCGTCGATGCCGCACGCGAGAATGTGGCTGCGGCGGAGGCTGCGCTGCGCGAGGCGCGGGCGCATGAGATGCTGGCGTCGGTTGCCGCAGGCACGGTCGAGCAGACGCGTGGCGAGGCGGCAAATGCTCGCGCGCTAGCGCAGCAGGCCAAGGTGCAGGCGGGATACGCGCAGATCTTCGCGCCGATCAGCGGCAAGGTGAATGTGCGCGTGGCTCGGCAGGGCGAGGTGGTTGCCGCTGGGGGCACGATTGTGACGATTATGGATCTATCCGAGACGTGGATCTATGCGCCGCTGCCAGAGACCGAGGCCGACTCGGTGCTACTCGGCGATAGCCTGCGCGTTGTTATGCCGAGTGGGGCGAGCGTTGAGGGTAAGGTCATCGCGAAAGCTGCCGAGGCCGACTTTGCCACGCAGCGCGACGTGAATACCATGAAGCGCGACATCAAGACGGTGCAGATCAAATTGATTATCGACAATGCTGGCGAGCGCTTTGTTCCCGGGATGACTGCTGAGGTATACATTCCCAAGAGCAAACCGGTGAAGCGATGAGTAAGTCGACGAAGATGAAGGATGGCGCGGCGATTGTCGTCGACAAGATCGTCAAACGCTATGGCAACTTTGAAGCGGTGAAGGGGATTGACTTCTCCGTGGACGAGGGCGAGATCTTCGGCTTGCTGGGGCCGAACGGAGCGGGCAAGAGCACGTTGATACGTATGATGACGACGCTGATTCCGGTCACCAGCGGCTCTGCGGTGGTTGGCGGCTACGACGTGACGCGTGACCCGGATGCTGTGCGGCGCATGATTGGCGTCATTCCGCAGGCACTGACCAGCGACCCCGACCTTACGCTGGAAGAAAATTTGAGCATCTACGCCAAGCTCTACAGCGTACCGCGGGCGGAGCGGCAGAAGAATATCAACGAGGTTTTGGAGGCCGTCGATCTGACACAGTGGCGCGATGCGCAGACCAAGACACTGTCGGGTGGAATGCGGCGACGACTGGAGATTGCGCGCGGGCTGGTTCACAATCCGCAGATCTTCTTTTTGGATGAGCCGACGACGGGGCTCGATCCGGTCTCGCGCATTGCAGTGTGGGAGATGCTGAACAACCTGAAGAAGACGCGCAACCTGACCATGCTGCTGACGACGCACTACATGGAAGAGGCCGATCGGCTATGTGACCGCATCGCCATTGTGGATCACGGCAAGTTGGTCGCGCTGGGTACGCCAGTGGAACTGAAGCAAAGTGTGCCGGGATCGAATGTTGTCGAGGTACAGTTTGCCAACGAGCGCGCGGATTGGCCGGAGCGGCTGGGGCGGCTGAGCGGCGTCACCGAGGTGCAGTCGCAGTCGGCTGGGGTCTATCGCGTGATGACCTCGAACGGATCGAAGACGACGACGGAGTTGGTGGAGATGACGGCTGTTCTGGGCGATCCGCTCACATCGTTGAGTGTACAGAACACGTCACTTGACGATGTCTTCGTACACTACACGGGACGACAGTTGCGCGACGAGCAGGTGAAGCCCGTCTTCAGTATGCCGCCTCGTCCGGGAATGCAGCCATGAGCAGCGAAGATGTAGTCATGAGCCAACGGAGATATTCATGAATCGAATGTTTGCCATCATCGAGCGCGAGATGCGCAAGTTCTTCCGCTCACCGATGCTGATGATCATGTCCATGATGGTGCCGATTCTACAGCTCATTATCATGGGTCACGCGTTTGGCGGCAAGATAGTTGGCACACACGTTGCGGTGGTTGACTACGATCACGGACCGCAGGCGGTGCGCCTGCGCGAGGCCTTTGATGCGATCGCCATCAGTCTGAAGACCTTCACCACGGTCGAGTACGCGGACGAGAACAAGGCGCGCGAGGACGTTCGCACGGGCAAGATTGACGCGGCGGTCGTGATCCCCGCGCAGTACTCTCGCCGCGTCTACGCGCAGGACGCGCCACGGCTCGGCTTCGTCGTCGACAACTCCGACCAGTTCACATCGAGCAGTCTGGAGTCGGAGATGAATTTGATTGCCGATGCACTGAATGCGCCGGTCATTCAGCCACGACTGGCTAACACAATTGCACTGGAGATTGTCGAGCTTTATCCGTATATCGACTATATGAAGTTTCTGCTGCCGTGTTGCGTGGCGCTGGCAATGTACATCTCTGTGATGATCGGCGGCGGCATGTTGTACATCGACGACAAGGCGCGTGGGGTGCATGAGGGCTATCTGGTCACGCCGATCACCAAGTTCGAACTGGTCTTTGGTTTGAACATCGCAGGTGCGATCAAGGCTGTAATGAGTGGGATTTCGCTGACCATCATCGGCTCGCTGATGTCGGGGCTAGGAGTAATCTTTCATCCCATGGCCGATCTGGAATTGCTCAGCATGATTCTGGTCATCTCGATCGCGTTCAACGGCATGATGTTTCTGATGATGGTGCGGGTTGATGATCCGCTGGTTCCGCGCGCTATGTTCGGCATTTTGAACGTACTGCTGCTATATCCCTCGGGCGCGATGTATCCGACTGCGGCGTTCCCACCCTGGCTGCGCGCAATTGCGGTCATCGATCCGTTCACCTATGCGATTCACGGCCTTAAGTCGATTTTGCTGAAAGACGGCGGATTTGTTGCCATTCAGCACGATCTAATCTTTCTCGCTGTCTTTGGCGTTGGCACGCTGCTGGTGGCAACTCCGCTGTTCAAGCGGACGCTGTAGATCGTGCGAGATGCCGCTTGCGCACTATTGAAGCATTTTCACTAGGGGTGTTGAGAGTCGTGGAGCGACAAAATGCAGGGATTCTTCGCTGCGCTCTGAATGAAAATCTTGCTGATTCTATAGCGACGATGAAAATGCTATCAGATTGCTCGGACCGGATTACGTCATCGTTGGGCCGAGCCTTCGGAGATGCCGTTCGGCTGTACGCGCGTCACGTTGGGCTGCCCGACTTCGCCGGTGTAGAAGACGGCCAGCCGAACCGGATTGCTTCCGATGTTCCTCCCGTTGTGCGCGATATTTTGCACCTCAACAATAGCGTCGCCCTGTCTGAACTGTAGCTTTTTCCCGTCGGCCAGCTCCACTTCCAACTGTCCTGCCAGAACGTACGCATAGACCGGTTCGCGATGCAGATGCCAGCCCGTCTGCGCACCCGGAGGAATCTCCACCGTCATCGCTGTCACCTCGGGATGGTCAGTCTGTAAATAGTGAATCGGCTGGCCGTTCTCGGCTGTTGTGGTGACGAGAATCTTCTGCGACTTCACCTCGCTCAAGTACTCGCTGGAGTGAATCGCTGGAGCTATGGCGAACGGAAGCAGAATTAGTATTAAGTACAGCATCCTGCGATCTCTCATGGTCTCTCATTTTCTGTCGCAACTCGACCTCTGTTGCGCACTGCTAGCCCTGATTGTACATAGGTTCAGTAACATCAAACGTACATCCCGCGCGAATCTCCACGCCATGGACGCCGCCACTCAAGATCTGAAAAATTATCGGGAGCTGTCCAGTAGATGTGGTAGATTGTTGCTCAAAGAAACAATCTGTTGGAATATCATTGGCAACTCACTACAACGGCCATCTGTGAGCCCATGTGCATGCTCGTGGGAAATCGGGGCGGGTAATCGTAAGGCCTTCACCCTACCGTACGCCTCTTTGTACTTGCTCTCCTCTGCTCTGTTTTCTTCCTGCCCAAACCCGCCGCCGGACAGATCAACGTTAACTCCACTATTGATGCCAGCTTCGGAGGCGTTTTAGAACTTATCCGTGAATAGGGGAGGTTTGTCTCCAGCAGATTATGGCTGCGGCTA
>CAZPZL010000016.1:0-17841 GCA_964590925.1 uncultured Granulicella sp. | reverse complement strand
GGCCGGAAACGATGCTGGTGGCTGATCGGTCGGCTTGTCGTCGGGGTTGTAACAGATGCCCGCCTCGGTGGTATTCGAGACAATGAAACGCAGCTCCGGATTGTGTGCACATTTCAGATACTCATCAAAGTTTGTGTAGGGATTGATGCCACGGCTGATCGAGGTAATCAGCTCCTGCCGCTCGACGACCTTGCCGTTCTCCACCCCGCGCATCAGCAGCGTGTACGCTCCAGCCTGCTGGTTGAGTCGCGCCACCTGCCCCTGCGCGATGGGCTGCACCACCACCACGCGGCCGTTGAACAGTCCCTTGCGATTCATCCCGTGAACCATCCAGTCGACGAAGCCGCGCAAAAAACCTCCCTCGCCAAACTGTATGACCCGCTCCGGCAGCAGCAACTCTGCTGGCCCGTTCGAGAGGACCGGATGGGCTGCAAGAAACTCTGCGTTCAGACGAGGTAGAACTTCAGCGGCTGGTGTCGGCATCTATAGCGTCACTCCATCTTTCCAAATTGCGATCTCCCGGAATCCATTCACCTCGGCGCGGGTCTGTGCGCGTCCCGAAGCCACATCCAGCACAAACTGAAAGAGCTGGTCAGCAAGTTCGTCCATCGTGGAAGATCCGTCGGCAAACGTCCCGGCGTTGAAATCAATCCAACTGGACTTGCGCTCGGCCAGAGACGTGTTGGTCGAAATCTTGATGGTCGGCGCAGGAAAGCCCATCGGAGTACCGCGCCCTGTGGTGAATAGAACAATGTGTGCCCCCGCCGCGCTCAGCGCCGAACCAGCCACCCCGTCGTTGCCCGGTCCGTTCAGCAGAGCGATGCCGCCCAGCTTTGGCCGCGCCTGCTCGCCGTAGTCCAGCACCTGCCGGATCGGGTAGCTGCCGCCCTTCTGCACACATCCCAGCGACTTGTCAGCCAGCGTCGTAATGCCGCCCTCCTTATTGCCCGGAGAGGGATTCTCATCGATCGGCTCGTTGTGGCGCAAAAAGTATTCGCGGAAGCGATTGACCAGATGAATCATCTCCTTCGAGATCGACTCGTTGGCCGCGCGGTCCAGCAAAACCTCTTCGGCACCGAACATCTCAGGTACTTCGGTGAGAATGCTGGTACCGCCCGCCGCCGCCAGTTTATCCGCGATCCGCCCCACCAGCGGATTGGCGGTAATACCGCTGAGCCCGTCTGATCCGCCACACTTCATGCCTAGAATCAGTTCGGAGGCGGGTATCGGCTCGCGTTGGAACTGGCCTGCTACATCGGCCAGCTCGTGAATCAACTCCACGCCCGCCGCCAAGTCGTCATCCACATCCTGCGCATTGAGAAAGCGGAATCGCAACGCGTCGGGTTGATCCAGAAATTTGGTGAAGAGCTCAATCTGATTGTTCTCGCAGCCGAGGCCAAGCACCAGAACCGCAGCTGCATTTGGGTGCCGCGCGAGCCCGGCCAACAGGCGCTGCGTATACGCCATGTCCTCGCCCAGTTGTGAACAGCCATAGGGATGGTTGAACGTGTAGATCCCGTCGATGCTGTTTCCCTTGCCGACGATCTCCTTGCTCGCGCGCTCGGCAATGCGCGTGGCCGTGTGGTTGACACAACCAACCGTGTTCACAATCCAGATCTCGTTGCGGATGCCTACTGTTCCGTTCGCTCGTCGGAAGCCATCGAAGGTCGCTAGCGCGGTGTTCTGCGCGGAGTGTGCCAGAGCGTTATCGGCATTGAAGGCTCGCTCTTCGAGCTTGCCGCGCAGGGCACTGGCCATGTTCTGCGTGTGAACGTGCTCTCCAGCTAGAATCTCCTCGGTCGCCACGCCGATCGAATACCCATACTTGACCACCGCTTCGCCCTTATGTATCTTGTGTATGGCGATCTTATGGCCTGCCGGTACGGCGTTCAAAGCCGTCACCGCGCCAGCCTGCTGACCCTTCTGTAGAGGACTCAGGGCTACGCCGACATTGTCCAGCGGATGAATGCGTAGTACGAGTGCCGATGTCCTCATTCATCAATCTTGAACCTTACTGACAACAGTTGTCTGTGATGAAAGTCACTGACTGCCACTGGAATAATTCGCGCGAATTCTCTCTCGTTTCCTGGCCTCTTCGTTTTCTCTTCCGCATCATTTTTGCTTGTCATTGCGCAACGGGGAAATCTGCTTGCTCTCACTCCCACCACGTTCTACACCATTACATGAAACCGCTCGGACGCCCTGGAAAGATCGACTGCTGCTGTTGCTGCTGGGCCATCTGCTGCTGGCGTGTCGGCGGCGGCGGAAGTTCGGGCAATGCCTGTGCGCGCTCGACCAGCATCGACCACTCCTCCGGCACGGGCAGTTCCTGATCGAGCGAGGGCGTTCCCTCGCTGGGCGTGACGCGCACGGCGACCGATAGCTCGCTGTCGGAGTGTCCGCGAAAGATGCCGTGCGTGGGCGGCACGTCCGAGTAGTCGCGTCCAATGGCGGTGCGGATGTGCCGATCACCCGCTATCAGGTGGTTGGTCGGATCCAGGCCTACCCAGCCAATCTCCGGCACCAGCGCCTCGACCCACGCGTGTGTCGCCGAGGTCGCCGAGCGGTCCTTGTCGCTCTGTCCGTGAAACAGGTAGCCGCTGACGTAGCGACAGGGAATGCGCAACTTTGCGCGAATCAGCGCAATCATGATGTGCGCAAAGTCCTGGCAGACGCCCGCATGGGTCAGCAGCGCCAGATCAATCGGCGAGTCCGCCTTGGTCGACTTCGGCACATAGTCGAAGTGGTTGTAAATCTCTTGATTCAGTCGATGCAGAACACTCAACGGGTCGTCGCGTCGGCGCACATCCAGCAGCTCGGCCAGCGCGTCCAGCGCGGGCGTCGGCGCGGTAAAATCGCTGGGTAACAGCATCTCCCAGTAGTCGCCCTGCTCGACCATGCTATCCAGCTCGGCCCATGCTGCAGGCGTCAGCGCAGCGGGAACCGGTGGCGCGGGCTGCACCTCCACCAGCGACTCGGCCACAATCACCAGTTGCCCGTGTTGCCCCGGAATATCGAAGTGATGAACGTGATTGGCCAGATGGTCGCGGTAACTGAAGACGCGACAGCGCGGGCTTACCGAAAGATGAAACGTCAGGCAGCGCTGGTTCTGGTCCGAGCGCGGGTGCATGCGCGTCTCCATCATGCTCTCGCTCACTGGGTTGGAGTAGAGGAACTTGGTCAGATGTCGTATCGAATAGTACATGTTCCTCCTCGTGTAGAGCGCGTCTTTCAACCCACAACTGTTCTACCCAGCCAGCGCGGCCTGAACGCTGTAATTGATATATAGATTGTAGATAGCCTGATGGATGGCGCGACACTCGATCTGGATTCCGCGCAGGTAGGCAATGACGTCGCCGGAGAGAATCTCGTCCACGCTGGAGTAGCTCAACATGGCCTGTAGGCGTCCGGCCAGCCGGCGCAGAGGCTCGGCGCGACTGTTGCCGCTCTCACCGTCGATCGACTCCAGCGCGTGTTGCAGGCTGTCGATCGAAAACCGCAGCGAGTGGGGAAACTCCTGATCCAGCAGCAGAAATTCCAGAATACGATCAGGCGTCAGATCCGCGGTGTAGACCTTGCAGTAGGCCTCGAAGGCCGTAGCCGAGCGCAACAGCCCCATCCACTCCAGATACTCGTTGCCCTCGGGTATGCGGTCGGGCTGGCTCCAAAGCTCCGCGTGGTAGGACTCCAGCAACGACGCCGTCGCCGACGCGCGCTCGATGTATCGCCCCACCTGAATGAACTGCCATCCCTCGCCGTGGCTCATCGTCGAGTCGCTGACGCCCTGAAACTGATGTACCCCCTCCATCACATGTTGCAGAAACTCTGTCGGTTGCTCGGAGTTGGCCAGAATGGTCTTGACGCCCAGCCCGTCAGTCAGCTCCGGCCGCGTCACCTGCAAGTAGAGGCTGTTGACCCGATGCCACTGCTCGGTCGAGATCTGCTCACGCACGTGACGCGAGTTCTCCCGCGCCGCAATGATGCACGACAGAATCGACGCTTTGTTTTCCGTGTCAAAGATCAGTGCCTGAGTCAGCGCATAGGGGTCGCCCGTCCAGTCAACCGAGGCGGGATTGCCCAAAGCCTGCAACACTCGCATCCAGCGGCGATCCGCGCTGTTCGCGCTCTCGTCCAGCATCAGGTTCAGGTTCACGTCGAGCAGCCGCGACGTATGCTCGGCCCGCTCGATGTAGCGGCTCATCCAGTAGAGACTGTCGGCAACGCGGCTTAGCATTTGTCCCCCCTCTCCGGCTATTGTTCGCTTCGTTACTGACTCAGCACCCAGGTGTCTTTGCTGCCACCACCCTGCGAAGAATTGACCACCAGCGAACCCTGCTTCAGCGCGACACGCGTCAGACCACCCGGCACGACGTTCACCTTTTCGCCGTACAAGATGTAAGGGCGCAGGTCGACGTGGCGCGGCTCCAGCTCGTCGCCGATCAGGCAAGGCGCGCGCGAAAACGAGATCGTCGGCTGCGCGATGTAGTTACGCGGATCGGCCTGAATCTTCTGCGCGAACTCCTCGCGCTCAGCCGCGGTCGATTGCGGCCCGATCAGCATTCCATATCCGCCGCTCTCGCCGACTGCTTTAACCACCAGTTTGTCGAGATTCTGCAAGACATGCTGGCGCGACTTGGGATCGGTCAGCAGATAGGTCTTCACATTTTGCAGAATAGGATCTTCGCTCAGGTAATACTTGATGATGTCAGGGACGTAAGCATACAGTGCCTTGTCGTCGGCGACGCCTGTGCCAAACGCATTCGCCAGCGTCACATTGCCCGCGCGATAGGCGTTGAACAGCCCTGCTACGCCCAGAATCGAATCGCTGCGGAAAGCCATCGGGTCGATGAAGTCGTCGTCCACGCGGCGATAGATCACGTCAACCCGCCGCAACCCGCTGGTCGTTCGCATGTAGATGACGTTGTCGTGCGTTGCCAGATCGCGCCCCTCGACCAGTTCGATGCCCATCTGCCGCGCCAGAAACGCGTGCTCGAAGTAAGCCGAGTTGAAGACGCCAGGAGACAGCAGCACGATGTTCGGCTCTGGCCTGCCCTCCGGTGCCAGTGACCGCAGAGTCCCAAGCAGCAACTGCGTGTACTGCTCAATGGGCCGCGGATTGTACTTGCGAAACAGTTGCGGAAAGATGCGCTTCATCACCCGGCGATTGGTCAGCATGTAGCTGACGCCCGATGGCACGCGAAGATTGTCCTCCAACACCACGAACTCGCCGTTCTGCATACGAATCAGGTCGGTCCCGCAGACCGCGACGTAGACGTTGCGCGGCACCTGCAGGCCCACCATCTGGCGGCGGAAGTGTCGGCAGCTATAGACGATCTCGCGCGGCACCACGCCATCCTTCAGGATCCGCCCTTCGTTGTAGATATCCTTCAGAAACAGATTGAGCGCGGTGATACGCTGCGTCAGTCCACGCTCCACAGTCGCCCACTCGCTCGCCGTGACAATGCGCGGTATCGGATCGTAGGGAAAGATGCGCTCTGTCCCCTCGTTGCGCCCGTAGACTGTAAATGTAATCCCTTGATTGAGAAAGCTCAGGTCGGCGGCCTGCTTGCGTCGCCGCAACTCTTCAACGGAAAGAGAAGAGAAGTCGTCCAGCAGCGGCTGATAGTGCGGACGCAACTCACCCGCGCCCGTGAACATCTCGTCAAAGGCGTCGTCCAGCAGATAGTTTTTCAGATCCTCGCGCTCGAACCGTCTCGTATGGGTTGGCTGCATCGGTGATTCGAGTATAGCGGACTCTGCCGCTACAGCCAAAACGACTCCGCCACGGCACCCATCTGCTCGATCCTAACGGTAGCCCTGATCCGCGCGGAACGACGTCACCTGATCCTTCACAAACGTCACCGCCATCACATGACCCAGATTGTCGAAGACCACCATCCGATTGCCGTAGTCGCTGCTCATGCTCTTCGAAACCTGACCCAGCGACAACCCCACCTGCCGCTCGCTCATCCCCAGTATCACCTTGTGCGCATCGACGGCCTGCCAGATCTTGTCTCCCCAGTGCTGGTATAGCTCGTGCGGATCGTCGTAGAAAAACACGTCGTCGGACGAGAAGGTGTAGTCGCTGCCCTCGCGATAGCCCACCGGCACGGCATACAACTTCTTCGGATCGGACGACCGCGGCATCGTGAAGGCAAGCAGCACCTGTCGATCTCCACCCTGGATGCGGAAGGTCGCCGACTTCGGTGCAACCTGCTCAAAAGCATCCTGAACCAGTAGCGGCTCGGCCCCCAACAACGTCCCCACGCTCTTGGCGTAGTCGGCGTGTTTTCTGCTACACGGATAGTAGTCCAGCTGCCCGCCTGCCGACACCCACACCATCTTGCCCACCAACTGCTTCTCATCCCCCAGCGAAGACGGTCGCTCGCGCCTCAAGTAGACCAGATCGTCCTTGTCCGCCATCGCATTGGCGTTAGCCGCCGCTGGCACCGCTACCGGCGCATTGCGTTCGCGGTAAATCAAGCCAACGCGAATCCCCCCTACCAGCAGCACAATCAACGTTCCACCCACTGCCACCTTCTGCCCGGAAGTCATCGCTCGCTGTGCCTCCTCAGCAACTCACAACTGATTTTATCCCGTCGGTTCAGCGCGATCAGCGATTCCGCAGTCAGAGTATCGGCCTTGCGCAGCGCGGGAAAGATCGCTGCCGCCACGCCCGTCACCATCATCGACCCCATGCCGCCGACTACCACCGCCCTCACCGCGCCCCACCAGTGCGCCGTCAGACCGCTCTCGAATCCGCCAAACTCGTTCGACGCCCCGATGAACAGTCCATTTACCGCGCTCACTCGCCCGCGCATCTCGGCTGGCGTTGCCAGTTGCAGAATGCTGGCACGAATCACCACGCTCACCGTATCGCTTGCGCCAACCATAAACAGCGCCAACAGGCTGACCCACATTGTCTGCGACAGACCAAAGACCACCGTCGCCGCGCCAAAGATTCCCACGCAGACCAGCATCTTCTTGCCCGCTCGCCGCTGGATCGGCCAAACCGTCAGCGCCAGAGATACAGCCACCGCGCCTGCCGCTGGCATCGCACGCAACATGCCAAATGTCTGCGGCCCCGCGTGCAGAATCTGCGTGGCATAGATCGGCAGCAGAGCCGTCGCCCCGCCCAACAACACAGCAAACAGATCCAGCGAGATCGACCCCAACAGCAGCCGCGCCTCCAGCACATAGCGGAAGCCCGCCAGCACCGTCTCCAAATTGAACGTGTTCTTCACCACGCTCGCCGACCGCGTGCGCATGGCTCCGACCAGCAGTAGAAACGCAGCCACCGTCATCAGGTTGCAGACATATACCACCGCCGCGCCGTTCCATCGCGCCAACGGCCCACCCAGCCGCAACGCAAGCAGCAGCCCACCCACAGCCGGTCCCGCAATGTTCGCCGCCTGAAAAACTATCGCAGCCCACGTCACCGCATTCACAAAGTGATGCTTCGGAACCAGACTGGGAAGCAACGCCGACGCCGCCGGTCTGCTGAACGCGCTCGCCATACCCGAGCCAAATAGCGCCGCATAGATCGGCCACACATGTCCCACCGGATGCAGCGCCAGCTCGATCAGCGCCAGCGTACACGCCGCCTGCGCCGCGTAGCAGACCAGAATAATTCTCCGCCGGTCGTAGCGATCCGCCACATGCCCCGCCGCCAGCATGAACAGAATCATCGGCGCAAACAACGCTAGCCCGGTCAGCCCCAACGCCAGCGCCGAGCCGGTGATCTGATAGATCTGCCACGCCACGGCAATCGCCTGCGCCTCCGACCCCAGCACACTCAACAGCCGCGCCGTCTGATACAGCCGAAAATCGCGCGACAAAAACGCGCTCCCCACACCCACTTCGGTTCCCGCGCTCAACTCCGCGCCGAAGCCCGTTTCCGTTTCCGTCGCGTTCTCCGCCTGATTACCACTCTCCGCCATTCCTCTATGTTTTCATACTTCACGCTTCGGCCAGCAATCTGCGTATTCACCTGCGGGAGACTACTCATTGGCCCCGTCGTGCTCGCCCCAATGCTCAGACTGAATTGGCTTCATTCCGCTCCAATCAAAGACGTGTTTTGCGGGCCGTGGGGTCAGCATTGTCTTGACTCTCCCGAAGGCCATCGCAGGTAAGCCAACACACCAGAAAGACACCCCAAACAGCTCCGGTAAATGATCGCCGGTGGACGACAAGCACGCCGAAAAGTACATCAAGCCACCTACGATCCAAACAATGGACACAATCGTCGTAGCCCATGGTTGATTGACCCACAGCCACAGAGGCGCCAGCTCAACCTCCTGCCACTTCTCTTCGCGTATGCCTCGCTGCAATCGGCTCTCTGCCCGCCACTCAGACGCCAGCGCTCCGGCGGACAGCGCAAAAAAGGCAAGTAGGATTGGCATTCGCATCGACTGGAAATGCCAAGCCTCTTCTAGCCGCTTCGAGGATGCGAGAGCAAACCCCAGACTGCTTGCCACAAAGATCGACAGGCCCGTCACGATCCGCTTACCCAACTGCATCGGCGAAGGTAGATTCTGCACGTCCATGCAGAGATTATATCTCTGGCGGCGCGCAGCCACAAGCGGAATTACCGACCGAGGTATTGTTTGTACTGGGATTCGACGACGCCGGTGTTGCGCGCCAGCACCAGCTTGTTCTGATTGAACTGGAACTCGGTTGCAACCAACTGGCTCTTGGCGGCGGCCAATACTGCCTGCGCTTGGACAACCGGCAGATTGTCGTCAACGCCCGCGCTGAATCGCTCGCGCGCATCGGCCAGCGCATCGGTCGCTAGCTGAACGCTGCTGCGCGCCACCTTAACCAACTCGGCGGAGGTCTCGACGTCCATGCGGCTGGCTCGAATCTGTGCCTCGATTGTCACCCGCAGCGACGCAATCTGCCGCCGCAGTGAGATCTCCTGCGCGGCTGCAATCTGGCTCTCGCCCCGAAAGCGTCCCTCCTCGAACAGAGGAATCTTCAGCGATCCCTGCGCCGTAAAGATGCCGTGATAGCCAGCTTCCGTCACGCCCACAACACCATAGCCGCCGTTGAATGTTACCGACGGTATCCGCTCATACTTCACCGCCTTCTGCGCCCGCGCGGCAACGCCAAGTTGCGCCGTCAGTCCCAGCAGATCCTTGCGCTGCCGGTAGGCCAGCGCAAGCGTCTGGTCCAGCGGCATTTCGGCCAACTCCGCATAAGGAACCGTGTCGGTCAGCGTCAATTCCTGCTCGGCAGGTAGACCAATCAGCCGGTTCAGCGCAATCTTTGCCTCTGCGAATGAGTTCTCTGCCTGCACCAGCGCCTGCTGGTCCACCTGCAACCGCACCCGCGCGCGCAGCACGTCGAGGTTCACGCCGACTCCCGCGTCGCGCGCCAGCGTCGCTTGCCGCAGCACCTCTTCGTCAGAGGAAACGCGCGCCTCCGCATTTGTTATCTGCGCCTCGTCGGCCAGCGCCATCAAGTACTCTGTGCCAACCGCATCCACCACGCCCCCGCGCGCGTTCAGCCGATTCATCTCCACCACCTCGCCCGCCGACTTCGCAGCCTCGTATAGGTAGTAGTCGGTCAGGTCAAACAGAACCTGATGCGCGCTGAACTCGGCACCTGTCGTATCCACTTTCTGGATTACGCCAAACATGCTCGGCTTGATTCCAAAGGCCGCCAGAGACGACGCCTTGAATCCCATCGCAGCCAGATTCAGCTCCATCGTATTGGTGTATGCCGTGGCGCGCATATTGGGCAGCAGAGCAAAGCGCACGTCCGAAATCTCGCCCTCGACCGAGCGTTCGCTCTGGTTGGCCAGCAGTACCTGTAGATTCAGCTTCAGCCCGCGGTTGATAGCCTCGTCGAGCGAGAGCGAAAGCGGCCCCGCCGTCGCCTGCTCTACCCCGACTCCGCCCGCAAAATGCACGGCCCTGCCGGTAGCCGAGATGCCAGCCAAGCCCTGCTGAGCCTGCCTTGCCGGCAGCACAGAAACAATCGCGCTGGGGGCCATTGGCAGGCTGACATTCTCCTGCGCCGCCGCCGCTGTCGACACAATCCAAACCAGCGCAAACACGCTCGCTCGCTGAAACCCGCGCCAAGCCGCGCCCACTCGCTCGTCCGATGTCTTCATCTCAAACCGAATTGCCATAATCTCTTTTAGTTTAGTGTCTTCCCGCCTGCGATGGCGAACCAAACTCGCCCTCATCTACACAAATTATTCATTGCACACCGGAAATTGCTGGTATATGCTCGCATTGCTGTAAAAACGTTCGTTCCCCAGGAGACTAACTTGCCCTCTTTTCTTAATCCCGCAATTACCTTTTACGGCACCAGCATCTTTTTCGTCTTCACAGTCTGGCTGCTCTGGAAGATCGCCAAGTCCGCCAGCGACGCCAGCGACAGCCTAAAAGAGCTTGCCAAGAGCCCACAGAAGCCACAAAGCTAGCTCCAGCTTGGACTAACGAATCTGTACCAATCCAGCATCGGCTCCCGTTCTGGCGTTCTCGGCTTTGCCGCCGTCCGCGTCACCGGGAGTCGTCTGGCTAGTCTGCGCCGCACGCCAGTGGTCGATGTAGCTGACCTGATGCACGCAACTGATTGTGCAGTTGGGCGCGCAGCTCTTGGCAGTCAAAAACTCACGCTTCACGTCTGCCTTGCGGTACTCGGCCAGCGGTACGCCGGGCCATCCCCGTTGTTGCGAGCAGTAATGTACTAGCCCAAACTCGCAGATGTATAGATAGCGTGCGCCCGCGCGACATCGCCAGTCGTTGGATTGCCCGTTGGCAATCGCCTCCTGAAAGTGATTGAATCGCGAGTAGTTCCGCCGCGTCATCCGCCGCACTTTGTCCCAAACCGCGCGCTCGGCCTCGCCCAGAGGCTTCAACTGCCCGCTGCCATCGTGAATGATCCCGATGGTTGAGGAAAAGCCCAGTTGCAACGCTCGCTCGCTGACCGTGAGCGCATCGACTGGATTGGCGATTCCACCACCAACGACCGAGTTGATATTGACGTGAAAATCGGCGTGCTCGGCCAGCATTCGCAGCTTCGCGTCCAGCACCTTCAGGCTCTTCTTCGACACCTCGTCCGGCATCACGTTGTCAATTGAGATCTGCATGTGATCCAGCCCTGCGTGATTCAACTGCGCAATCCGCTCCGGCATTAGCAGATAGCCATTGGTAATCATCCCCGCAATCGCACCCGTCTTGCGTATGCGCGCGATGATGCGGTCCAGCTCCGGATGCAGCAGCGGCTCGCCGCCCGAAATGGTAATCACCGAAGTTCCCAGCCGCCCCAGCTCATCGATCCGCCGCTCCATCTCTTCCGCCGCAACCGGCTCCGATACGGCGTCGAACTCGTTGCAGTAGGTACAGGAAAGATTGCATCGTCGCATCGGCACAATATGCGCCATATAAGGATGCGCAGTATCGACCAGTGCCGACGCAATCGACAGCAACTCGCGCAGCTTGCGCGTCCCCGCCTGCCACCGTCGCCGCATTGGCATGGGGCGCTGAATCGAAACGGGGCGGAGGTTGGAGTCTTCTGAGGCCATAATCACTCTCTTTATTGAATCACACCTCAGCCCTGCTTTTCCGGTATGCCCACATATAGCGTCATCATCTGCAAGATGCGGGCGAAGCGGCGACGAGAATGCGGTCGGCGATGGCAGCCGCCGCGCGTGTGGGACCAACGTCGTGGACGCGCAGGATGTGCGCTCCGGCCAGAATCGCCGCGGTGTTGGCCGCCTGTGTCGCATCCTCCATCATCCGACCAGCGCTTGCTCGGTCTACTGCTGGTGAAGATTCGCTTTGCTCGAGCGCGTGTCCCAGAAATCGCTTGCGCGACAGCCCGATCAGCAGCGGAAATCCCAGCCTGTGCAGCGTTTCAAGCTGCGCCAGCAGCTGGTAGTTCTCCTCGTCAACCTTGCCAAATCCGAAGCCCGGATCGAGTACAATCCTCTCTCGCTCGATCCCAGCGGAAAGCGCGTCTTCGACGCGCCCGCATAACTCGCGCAGCACCAGCGGTGTGACTTCGCCAGCCGCCAGCACGGGCAGACTGCGCCACTGCTGCGGGCGGCCTCGCGTATGCATCAGCACTGTGCCGCAGCCGAGCGAGGCGCAGGTTGTGCCCATCGCCTCATCCCACAGCAGCCCACTGACATCGTTGACAATCTCTGCGCCCGCCTCGACTGCAAGCCGCGCCGTCTCCCCGTGGTAGCTGTCGATCGAGAGGATCGCCTCCGGCCGCGCCGCAACAATCGCGCGCAACACCGGCAGTACCCTTTCCTGCTCCTCTGCGGGCGTTACAGGCGTGGCATTGGGACGCGTCGATTCGCCACCAAGATCGATAAGGTCTGCGCCCTCGTCTAGCATCCGCAGCGCGTGGTGAAGTGCAGCTTTGTGGTCGAGATAGCACCCGCCGTCGGAAAATGAGTCGGGCGTCGCGTTCAATATCCCCATCACCAGCGTGCGTTCGCCCAGCCGAAGATTGCGGCTGCGCAGCCGCCACTCCAAGCGCGGACGAGCAACGATAGCCATTCCTACTCCTCAGGCGAAGATGACCGTCTTGTTTGCGTAGGTCAGCACGCGGTAGTCCAGATGCCACTGCACCGCGCGCGACAGCACCAATCGCTCCAGATCGCGCCCCTTCTGGATCAGGTTGCGGAGCTGGTCGTTCTGTGAGATGCGCGCCACGTCCTGCTCGATGATCGGCCCCTCGTCCAGCGCGGACGTGACATAGTGGCTGGTCGCTCCGATCAGCTTTACTCCGCGCTCGAACGCCGCGTGGTATGGCTTTGCCCCAGTAAACGCAGGCAAAAACGAGTGGTGAACGTTGATGATCCGTCGCTGATACGTCGCGACAAACTTCGGCGAAAGAATCTGCATGTAGCGAGCCAGAACCACCAGATCAATCTTGTGTTTGGCCAACAGAGCAAGCTGCGCAGCCTCGACCTGAGACTTCGTCTCACGCGCAACCGGCAAGTAGTGGAACGGAACTCCGTGGAACTCGGCCAGCCCACGCGCAGCCTCGTGGTTGCTCGCAATCAGCGCGATATTGCAGCGAAACTCCTCGGCCTGGTGGCGCAGCAGCAGGTCCGCAAGGCAGTGCATATACTGCGAGACGAAGATCGCAACGTTCTGCTTGACGGCGGCGAACTCAATGCGCCAATTCATCTGGAACTCACGCGCAATCTGCTCGAAGGCCGCGCGAAATGCAGCTTCAGTGAAGCCCACCACCTCGGTGGCAAACTCCACCCGCATGAAGAACAATCCCAGCTCAGCGTCCTGATGCTGGTCGGCGTTCAAAATGTTGACATCGTATCGCTCAACCAGAAAGTTGATGATGGTGGCGACGATTCCCTTGCGATCCGGGCAGTCAATCAGCAAAATTGCAATCTTTGGATTCGGATTCGTCATGATGGTTGGCGCAAACAATGCGCAGATTCAGCTTACCTGATCGGCGGCGCGCGTTGCAGCCGCTTTTGTGACTCGCTGGCGTTACTCGTAGCGCAGGGCCTCGATGGGATCGAGGTTGGCGGCCTTCCATGCCGGATAGATGCCGAAGATCAGGCCAATCGCGCACGACGACAGAAACGCCGCTAACGCCCACAGCGGCGACAGGACTGTCGGCAGCAGAAAGTGCAGGCCGAAGGCAATGGCGCTGCCCAGCACGACGCCAATAATGCCGCCAACCGCGCACAGCGTAATCGCCTCCAGCGTGAACTGCGCCAGAATCGTGTGCTTCGACGCGCCAATCGCCTTGCGAACCCCGATCTCCCTCGTCCTCTCCGTCACGCTGACCAGCATGATGTTCATCACCCCAACGCCACCCACCATCAGCGCCACCGTCGAGAGCGAAAAGAGCAGCAGAAAGAGTCCGCCGGTAATCTCGTTCCACAGCCGCGTCAGCGAGTCGGTGCCGAAGATGGCGAAGTTGTCCGGCTGCTCGTTGTGCACCTTGCGCCGACGGCGCAGCAGCTCGGTCAGCTCGTCCTCAACCGTCGCGCGGAACTTCGGGTCGTCATACTTCAGCGTGATCCAGTAGTCGAGCTCCTCCGGGTGCATCGAGTGAAACGTCGAAATGGGAAAGAATGCCTGATTGTCCTGCGGATTGTCCCCGCCGCCGAAAGCCTGCTTCTGCTTCTCCACCACGCTGACCACGGTGAAGACCATGCCTGCCACT
Source organism: uncultured Granulicella sp. (assembly GCA_964590925.1). GTDB lineage: Bacteria > Acidobacteriota > Terriglobia > Terriglobales > Acidobacteriaceae > Edaphobacter. The sequence goes on along the minus strand of CAZPZL010000016.1, from coordinate 3,675 downwards.
TCGACGTCCTTGCCAATCGGGTCCACGCCGGGAAACAGTTGTTCTGCGGTGTCGTGCCCCAGTCCAACAACGTGCGACGCCCGTGCCTCGTCCTCGTCGGTGACAAAACGACCCTCGGCGATGGCCAGGTCGTGTACGTTCGCCTCTTCCGGGGTGATGCCGGTCAGAATTGTGCCCTGCATCGACTTCCCCCCAGCTTTGATCGCCGTCACTCCGGCGCGTCCGGGCGCGTTGTTGTCGGTGTATTGCAACGCGGGAGAGACGGCCACCACATGCGGCAACGCTCGCATGGCAATTGCGTCGTCGTAGGTCAACTGCTTGCGCGTCAGCATCTCCGTGGTCGGACGCGAGCCAATCACCGGAAAACGAAAGACGAACAGCACATTCGAGCCCAGCGACTGCACCAGACCCTCAACGCTCTGGTTCAGCCCATTGACCACCGATGAGATAGTGATGACCGTCATCACGCCGATCACAATGCCGAGGATCGTCAGCCCGCTACGCATCTTGTTTGCGCGCAACGTTCCCAACGCCATCGTCACCGTCTCTTTCAGATCGCCAAACCGCATCGTCCTCGCCTTCTCTCACAACTCAACAATCACAACAGTCTCTACAGCTCCGCACGCAATGCAATGATCGGGTCCAGATTCGCCGCCTTCCACGCCGGATAGACGCCGAAGAAGATTCCCACTATCGCTGCCATCGACAGAGCCAGCCAGACGCTCCAGGCCGCCACCGTCGATGGGAATCCCAGCACCAGAGTCACCGCCTGCGCCACGACTACGCCCCCCATCAAACCGAAAAATCCGCCAACCATTGCCATTGCAATCGACTCCACCAGAAACTGCAGCATCACATCGCGACCGCGCGCTCCCAACGCTTTGCGTATGCCGATCTCGCGTGTGCGGTCCGTAACGCTGACCAGCATCATGTTCATAATCACGATGCCGCCGACCACCAGCGCGATCATCGCAATGGTTCCGGCCACGGCTGCGAACCACATCGTCACCTGGTGGAAGAAACCGACCAACGTGTTGTTGATGTCCAGCTCGAAGCTGTCGTCTTCGCCAGGGGCGTCGTGCCGTTTGGAGCGCATTAGCACCCGCACCTCGTCGCCGGCGGCCTCTAGCGTCGGCCCCGCCGAGCCGGCCTTCACATAGATCACCACCGAGTTCGCCGTGCCGTATGTCTTCTGATACGCGGGCAGTGGGATGGCAACCCAGTTGTCCTGACTCTGCCCCAGCGTACTGCCCTGCTTCTCCGCCACACCAACAACCGTGTACGGCATGCCATCGACGCGCAGCTCCTGACCCAACGGGTCAATACCCGCAAACAGCGTGTCGCGTACGTCCGTGCCGATAATCGCCACCGGAGAGCCGTGATACTCGTCCGTCTCGGTAAATTCGCGCCCCTCGGCGATGTTAAGATTCTGTAGCTCTGGCATCTGCCAGGTATATCCGCGAATCGTCGTATCGGTGTTCGACTGCGAGCCGCGAACCACCTTGGCCGTCGTCGCCTGCTGTGCACCGATTCCCGTGCACCGCTTGCAGTTGTCGCGAACATACAAGTAGTCGTCGTAGAGCAGCTTCTTGCGCCGCTGCATCCGCTCGTACTGTGCGGAGCTGGTAATGATCTCGGGCACTCGCGAGACGGTGAACACATCCGCGCCGTAGCTGGTGAACTTCGTCGTGACGTAGTTGTTTGCGCCGTTGACCAGCGTCACCACGGCAATCAAACTACTGACCGCGATCATCATTCCCAGCAGCGTCAGCACCGTGCGCAGCTTGTTCTGCCACAGCGATTGCAACGCCAGCTTCACTGCCTCTTTGAGTTCCATCGTCTCAGTCGATTGTACGCAGTACGTACGCCTATGGTTCAATCTCGCTTGCCGCGTGCCCCATCCATTTCGTTCTCTTCGCGATGGGTGGGAACCAACAACGCTCGCACCAAGAGTTGCTGCCTTTGCTATCCTTCTCACGCTCGCTGCCTACGCAGACTCCGTCGGCTTGGGCTTGGCCAACGCAAGGTGCGCCTGATGGCGACGGTATCCTGCCAGATAGCGCTCGTCCTCCGCGTAGGTGGTCGGATAGATCTGCGCCACCGGCACGGGCCGCAGTTCAGCATCAACACTGACGAAGGTGAACGTACAGACGTTGCTCAACGCCGTACTCTTTCGATCGCGGCTGAGGCGCGTGATCGCCGTCTCCACTGTGATCGAAGTCTTCCCCGTGAAAGCGACCCGGCTAACGAAGTGTAGCTTGTCGCCCATGCGTACCGGCTGATGAAAGTTGATGCGATCCACACTCACCAGCAACGAGCGGTGGGTGGCCACCATCTCCGAGCAGATGTGCGCGTACATATATGCTCGGTGCGCCACATAGCCGCCAAAGATCTTCTGCGGCACGTTCTCCTGTTCGACGTAGGTGCGCTCCCATCCGCCTGCCTCCAGCGGCGAGGCGAGCTGAATCTGCGCTCCCGGCTGCTCCTGCGCCTCATGCAACCGGCGCAGTATGGCGTACTCCTCGGCCGAGGGAGGCGCTGCAGCAAGCGTTAAATACTGGCGATAGCTCTCACGCCGCAGCCGTGCGCGCTCGGCCCGCACCTTATCCATCTTGCTGCGCAGATCGAGCCCAGGCAGGGGAACACTGCGCTCCGAGCCATCCTCCTCGCGCAGCCGAGCCACCATCGTGAAGTAGCACGAGGCTACATGTAGTGCCACATCGCCCTTGCGCTCAGGCGGCTGCTCGATCCGCACGCCCACCTCCAGCGAGGTGTTGCCCACCAGATTCACCCGCGCGCTCAGTATCATATCGCGCTTGATCTCCGGCACATTGCGCACCCGCATCGAATCCATCGCCGCCGTTACCACACGCCCCTTCGGATAGCTGCGCTGCACATAGCGCAAGGCCGTGTCCTCGGCCAGCTTGTCCAGAACCTCCAGCAGCAGCCCAAAGCGAATGTTGGCGCGAACGTCCTCGTCGGTAACCAGAAAACGTCGCCGCAGACGCAGATTCGTGCTGAAACGCAGCCGTCGAACGACCGAGGTCTGGGTGGGATTCAGGAGCTTGGCTTCTTTGGTCATCGCAAACAAAGAATAGCAGGAGGGGGATGCAATCGAAGGTTGAAAATGCGCTCTTTAGGAATATCTGCTTCTCCGCAGTTCAATTGAGGAATTTATATTTCGCTTCGCCTCTGCGAATTAATTTGACAAGGAGATCGGGTTAATACTACTTTGTAGTCCATATGAATCCCGACCGCACTCTCGGAGAATTCGAGCAGATCGTTTTGCTTGCCGTCCTTCGTCTCGGCGATGAGGCTTACGGCGTCACCATCCTCGACGAGATCGCCGCCCACACTGGGCGAAACCCAGCTCCCGGAGCGCTCTATACCACCCTGCACCGCATGGAGGACAAGGGTCTCGTCACCTTCCGCGACGGCTCTCCGACGCCCGAGCGCGGAGGCCGAGCCAAGCGATTTGTCGTCGTCACCCAACCCGGACGGGCCGCGCTTGTCAGTGCACAGACCGCCTATCGAAGCCTGCTAAAAGGCCTCGACCTACTGCCGACTGCTCATCAAGGAGAAGCCTATGTCTGACTCAAAGCGTTCTCTCGCTGAATCCCTCCTTGCTCTCCCTGTAGGGAGCGAGCGCGCAGCCGCCATCTACGGCGACCTGCT
>CAZPZL010000015.1:9796-18695 GCA_964590925.1 uncultured Granulicella sp. | reverse complement strand
CGACGGCCTCGTGCTCGCCGGTGCTGGCGCCCGAGGGAACAGCGGCGCGGCCCTTGGCTCCGCCAGAGAGGGTGACATCGGCTTCAACGGTGGGATTTCCGCGGGAATCGAGGATTTCGCGTGCGGTAATAGAGACGATCTCAGTCATATTGCTCCTATAGGAATTGAGTTGAAAACCTGACTTGTAGCTTGCGTTAAAAATCTGGCTGTGGGGTGCGACCCCGTTCGTTTGTGCGACGACGCGATGTTGCAGGCGCTCGTTGAGTTTGGCTCGGCGGTCTACGGCAACCGGCGATCCGCCAGCGGATTCGATGACGGTAATCAGTTCAGCAGCATTCACCACTTGGATTCTAGCAAAGAGAGGACACGGCTGGATGAATGCAGTCGGGCGACGGGAAGTTTTACCGCCTGCGCGGCGTGTTGGCTCTCTCGATTCCGGGCCAGCAATTTCGCCGCACCAGGGGCACGCAAGCCACTAGTCTGAGCATGGATAGATGTGGACGTTGTGTGCGAACCAATCAGAACGGACACGATCAAGCCCGGCTAAGTGAATCAAGGAGAGTGCGATGGGAATCTTGCAACCGGCAAAGACGACTAGCGAGAGCAAAGCTGTGGGGATCGCCTGTATGGCTGCGGTGTGGATGTTTGCCGCAGCGCCAGCCATGGTTGCGCCGCAGGCTGTGGCGCAGGCACAGAGTGTTATGGAGCAGACCGTCTATGCACGCAACGGATTGAGCGGGACGCTCTCGGCCAACAACACGGCTGGGACCGGCGACGCGGCACACGGTGCCGACAGCACAACGCAAAGTGCTGAGCGCACGGGCGTTGCACGGCCCAGTTCCACGCCGATTACAGTGACGCCCTACTCGGACGCGGACGCAACGGTCGAACAGAACGCTATGCCGATCCACGTTCGCAGCAGTACGCCGATTGTCGATTCGATCCAGCCCGTGAAGCCCTCGGCGCCAATTCCAGTGGCAACGCCCTCTGCGACTTCTGTTGAGACCGTCTATGGAAGCGATTATAGTAGCAGAGCTAATACTACAGTGCCTGCGTCGAACTCCACGCCGAAGCTGACAACGCATCGTTCTGTAGCGACGAGCAAAGCTGTGGCGACGAGCCAAGATTTTGCCGCGACGAAGGCAAATGCTACAGCCAGCTTCGATCCCGATGCCGAGATTGTGACCGAGGAGACGGCGGGACGAGCCGAACGCATGTCGTCGAGCAACGTCGTTGCGATAAAGGATGATGTGAATGAAAACGCGGGGATTGTGACGCGCGTTCCCTCCCGTCCGGGTGAGGTCCCCGACGGAACGCTGGTGAAGGTAAAGCTGCACGAGGACTTGTCGTCGCTGACGACCAAGGCCGGAACCAGCTTTACCGCTGAGGTGAGTGAGCCGGTGCTGCGCGATGGACAGGTGGTGGTACCGGCAGGATCGATGCTGGAGGGCCGCGTGACGTGGGTGCGCGGAGGCAGGCGCATCGGTAACTCGGCGGCGATACATCTGGAGCCGCGGACTATTACGTTGCCCGATGGATCGCAGTACCTGCTGCACGCCCGCGTAATTGACACCGATCGCTGGGGAGATACCAAGGTAGACAACGAAGGCACGATCCTTCGCAAGGACCACAGCAAGGCTACGGCGACGACGATTTCGGCAGCGACCGGCGGGGGCATGGTTGCAGGCGCGGTGGTGGGTGGACTGCCCGGAGCGCTGGTCGGCGCAGGCGTGGGTGCGGGAGTGAGCACTGTGGTGTGGGCAAGGCAGGATCGGCAGGCCGACTTGCCCAAGGATCTCTGCATCGTTTTCAGCCTGACCGAACCGATGCGCATCACTCCCATGAGCGCGCAGATGTCGCGGTCTGTGGTGGGTCTGGGCGACGCAAAGTAGACACCGCAAGATCACTTTATGCAGTAACAGCAACGCGCTCTCAATGGCTGAGAGCGCGTTGCTGTGTGCATCGGTACGGTTGTTTGGATCCCCACTGCGCGATCCGGGATCCTTTATGCTGATTCTTCATTCGCGGACAATTCGCAAATGGGATCAAACTGCGAGCGGAAGGGAAAGTAGAGCGCCAGGCCCATTAGGACAAGGAGGATGAAGCATTTCATCTGGCCGCCGTAGGACTGGCCTGCGGCAATGATCTCCGTCTCGGGCGACATGAGGACGGCAAAGCAGAGAAAGACCCAAAGCAGACCGGGGATGCGTCGGCCTTGCCGGGCTGCTTGCAAGCAAACAACGAGGAGAAGTCCCCAGGAGACGTACAGGGTCAGCAGTGTGTAGTCGATCGAGGTGGGAGGAAGAAGGAGCTCCGCTAGGGTAAGGCAAAGGATTTGGTTGATGACGGCGAGCTTGCGAATGCGCAGGAAAAAAAGAAGAAGCCCAACCAAGGCTGCCACTTTGGTATAGATCGCCAGCACATGCGCAGTAGTCGCAGAGTCCGCAAAGGTCAATGTGAACTGTTTGATGGCTCCAAAAATGGAGTGATCGAACCCTACCTCCTCGGAACGAAATAGCAACAGATAGCTGTCGCGGAAGAGATTCAGCCCCATGTTAATGCCGCGCCACGACACCGCAATATTGGGGTATACCAGCCAGAGCGAGGTCAGGGTAACACCCACAACCATCACGATAGCGAAGAGAAACTGTCGGTACTGCTTGCGTGCGACCAGTAGGCCCAAAAAGATCAAGGGGACAATCTTGATACTGCCAGCAATGGCGAAGAGTGCAGCTGCCATATAGCTGTGTCCGCGCAGAAAGGCGAGGACGCCAGCCGCGATCATCAGGAAGGCCATGATTTCAAGGTTGCCCAGGAGAAACTCGAACCACAGCGGATAAGAGAAAACGATGGCAGTGGCCAGAAAGATCGACGCCGTGCGCAGAGATATGCCCTCGGCCCGCATGGCGCGGTACAGAGTCGCGACGAACAGACTCAGCAGGCTAAGGCTCACAATAAAGAAAAATACGATGGGATGGGGAGCGAGATAAAAAAACTTGTACAGGACGGCGCCAGGCGCCGGATATCCGAAGACCGGTTCCAATGCTGGCTCGCGACTGAAGAAGCGAAGCTGATGAAAGTAGTGAAAGCGCGCGATGAAACAGCGGACGTCGATGTTGTCGTAGAACTTGATGAATGGCCAGTTGTAGGGCTCGGGCCGATGCATGTAGAAGTGACCGATACACTCGCTGATTGCGCAGATTACGGCTAGCAATATGATGGAGGCACAGAAGGCGCGCAACTCAAGAGGAAGCAGTATCTTGCGAGGATTTCGATGAGAGATCGAAGGGGAAGCGGATTGCGGGGAGATCACTGTCTTCTGGTCGCCGACAGCCTCTTGCAGGTCTGGCACTTACTGACTCCAAGTGTAGAGGTGACAATCTACTATTAACCTGATTTTAGCAGCGAAAGCCTATTGAGTCGAAGGCGGCGTAGAGCCAGCGCTACTGCGCTAGTCGCGGACCTGGGCGAGCAGGCGCTTCCAGTTTTTCTGGTTGCGGCGATAGGATTTTTTTAAATCTTCCAGAATGCGTTCGAAGTCGTCGTGGCCGCTCAATTTGCGCCACGCTGGGTTCTTCGAGAACCATGGGTAATTTTCGTTGCCAAGGTATATTGCGCGGCGCAGCCAGTGCAGAGCCTCGGACTCGTCACCATCGACGGCGAAGTAGGTGGCCAGGCGGTAGGCCATCTCGCCGTCAGCTTCGGCGGCTGAGAGCGTCTCTTCCAAAATGAAGCTGGCGGCCTTGGCACGGTCGCCCAGTTGGACGTAGCACATGGCGATGGTGGGGAAGACGATGCGCAGGCTGCGCTCGGCGGCGACCACCTGTTCGAGCGTCTGGACCGCGCGTGCCAGGTCGCCAAGGCGCATCTGTTGGTAGCCGAGAGAGATGCGCAGCAGCGGCTGACGCGGCTCTAGCGTGAGGCCTTTTTCGATCTCTTCGCCAGCGAGTTCGAGCTGGTTTTGATACTGGTAGACACGCGCGCGGTGGTTGTAAATGATGGCGGCGTTCGATGGATTCAGACGCAGCGAGGTATTGAACTGGTCGAGCGCTTCTTCATATAAGCCGTCGATGCGCAGGGTCATTCCGGCGACGAGGTGGACGTTCCAGTCGTTTGCCGCGGATTGTAGTAGATGCTCGATGCCGTGGCGGGCCGACTCCTTTTCACCACGCGAGAGCAGCATGTAAACGCGGTAGAGATTGGCCTCGACGGAGCCGGGGTCAAGTTGGAGAGCCTTGTCGAAGGAGCGGCGAGCTTCGAGGACGTGCATCTGTCCACCTAGACCGTGGCGCGCATACTGTAGGTGCGTAATGCCGAGGCCGCTCCAGCCGGGGGCGTAGTTGGGATTCTGTTTGACGACGGCTTCAAACATATCGCAGGCACGGTTGAGGTCGTCGAGCGAACCGGTGCGCGACATGAACGACGAGAGTACGGCGCGAGCCTGTAGGTATTCCTCGGAAAGACTCTGCGAGAGCGATGGTGAGGCATCACGCGAGGCGTCGGCGGCGGCGGGACTCTCCAAATCGCCCACGCCCTGCAATGTGGAGAAGACCTCGTTGCAGATTTCGGTCTGCACACTGATGAGGTCAAAGGAGGCAACGTTGATCGATCCGCCTGCGCGCACCGACTGGGTGGGGATGTCAAGCAGTTGCCAGTTGAGGTCAAAGCCCGTCTCCGAGCGCAGAAAGTTGCCCGCGAGAACGAAGCGCACAAGCAGCTTTTTACCGATGGCCAGCGGGTCGAGCTGATGCGCCGGAATCGTCATTAGCGAACTGGAGGGACGGACGACCAACGAACTCATTCGCGCCAGACGCGCGGCTATCGCATCGGCCAGCGCATAGCCATAGAGCGGCGAAGGAGCCTTCTCGGTCGCCGCCGTTGCCGTATCGCCAAAATTCACAAACGGCAGCACGACGATGGAATTGTGCTTGACTGCAGTGTTGGCACTGGAGTCCCGGAAACGCTCGGCCAGCATGGAGAGAATGCCGGTGGTGCGTTTCTCGGCCTCGGGCGTCTCCAGCTCCAGCTTGCCCTGCGCGGGAACCTGCGAGATCGAGTCACCCGGCATGCCAACCGAGTCAAGCTGCAACGTCTTCATGATGGTGCGCAGTCCCTCGCGAACATCTGCAGCTGACGAGAAGCGTGCCGAAGGCTGCTTTTCCAGGCAGCGCAGAATGAGCGATTCGAGTTCGTCCGGAAGATCAGGGACGATAGTACGCAGGTTGGGCGGATCGGTGAACTGAATGGCGCGGATGGTCTGAAAATCCGGCATGTCAATGCGGTGGAAGGGATGGCGTCCGCTGACCAGTTCGTAGAGGATGACGCCGAGGGCGAAGACATCCGATTGCACGCTGGAGCGGCCAGTGACGAACTGCTCCGGTGCCATGTAGGCGATAGTGCCGCCGCGCGCAGTGTAGGTTGCCTCGGCGGGCGGAGGGTTGCGCGGACCGGTGCTGGTGGGGTCGAAGTCGGCCTCCTCCATGCTAAGGCGGCGCGCCAAGCCGAAGTCGAGAATCTTGATGAGGCCACCATCAGTGAGCATGACGTTGGCTGGCTTCAGGTCACGATGGAAGATGCCAAGCTGATGAGCGGCCGAGAGTCCGTCGGCGATCTGGATGCCAGCCGAAAGCGCGAGCTGTAGGCTGGCGGGGCCTTCGACGATCACCTTGTCCAGCGACTTGCCGGGAATGTACTGCATGACTATATATGCTTCGTCCTCGCCTCCCGTCTCGCTGGGTGCCTCGCCAACATCGTAAATGGCCGCAACATTGGGGTGGTCGATGGCCGAGGCCAGACGAGCCTCGCGCAACTGCGTGGCGCGCACCTGCTCCAGCGTAAGCGCTCCACGCTTCAGCAACTTGAGGACGACGGGACGCTGCAACAACGTGTCGGTGGCAAGATACACGACGCCCGATCCGCCAGCCCCGATCTTGCGAATGAATTCATAGTGTCCGATTGTGCGACGCTTCATGCACCCATTATCGCAAGGTTTGAGCGAGCTTGCGCGAGGTTATGAACAGGAGCGACTCATAATCCGCTCCGTCGCGTCCATAAAAATGACACGGCTGCAATCTGGCCCCAAAAGAGATGCCAAACTACAGCCGTGAAAAACTGCGCGTCAATATTTTTATATGACGGTTACTTTTTCTTTCCCTGCGCCGCGACGGCCTGCATCGCCGCTGCGATTGCGTCTGCGTCTCCCAGATAGTAGTGACGAATAGGCTTGAGCTCATTGTCCAATTCATAGACCAGCGGGACACCGGTGGGAATGTTCAGCCCGACGATCTCGTCCTCCGAGATGTCGTCGAGGTACTTCACCAGCGCGCGCAGGCTGTTGCCATGCGCGGCGACGATGACTCGCTTGCCCGACTTCACCGCTGGTGCGATTGTCTGGTGCCAGAGAGGAAGAAAGCGTGCGACGGTATCTTCCAAACACTCGGTCAGCGGAAGTTCCGCCTCACTGAGCGCGGCGTAACGCCGATCATGGCCCGGCCAGCGCGGGTCGCTCTTGTCCAGCGGCGGTGGCGGCGTGTTATAGCTGCGGCGCCAGATCTTCACCTGATCCTCGCCGAATTTTTCCGCCGTCTCGGACTTGTTCAGCCCCTGCAGTGCACCGTAATGACGTTCATTCAGGCGCCAGTCGCGAATAACCGGAACCCACAACAGATCCATCTCGTCCAGAACGGTCCAGAGCGTGCGAATGGCACGTTTGAGCAGTGAGGTGTAGGCAACATCAAAGGTGTAACCCTCCTGCTTCAGAATGCGCCCGCCTTCGAGCGCCTCGGCTCGCCCCTTCTCGGAGAGATCCACATCGGTCCACCCGGTAAACCGATTCTCTTTGTTCCACTCGCTTTCGCCGTGACGCACCAACACCAGCTTGAACATCGTTCCTCCCCTAGCGGCACGCGCTTCTTGCGCCTAGCCAGTCCTCATTGTAAAAGGAGACATGTAAAACATGCCAATCGCACAGGAATATGATTAGACTCGTGAGTGTACAGGCCCAGTACCGACTCGGAGACATCCTCGCCAACGCGATAACGCATGGAGTCGGCGCGGTGTTTGCGCTGGCGGGTGCGGTGTATCTCGTCGTTCGGGCGGCACACGGCGGCGCATGGCTGGTGACGAGTTGCAGCATCTACGCTGCGACACTAGTGCTGGTCTATCTCTGCTCTACGCTGTATCACTCGTTGGTGCGGACTGGGGCGCGACACGTCTTTTTGGTGCTGGACCACGCGGCTATCTACCTGCTGATCGCTGGAACTTACACGCCGTTCATGCTGGTTTCGATGCGCTCTCGGCTGGGCTGGACTCTACTGGCCTTCGTCTGGACGCTGGCCGCCGCAGGCGTCGTCTTCAAAAGCCTTGCCGTGGGACGCTTTCCGGCCGCCTCGGCAACGGTCTACCTCCTGATGGGATGGTGCATCGTCTTCGGCTTGCGACCGCTGCTGCACGCCATCACCTGGCCCGGAATGATGTGGCTAATGGCAGGAGGAGTCGCCTATACATTGGGCATCGTCTTCTTCGCCAACGACCGGATGCACTTCTTCCACGCGTTCTGGCACCTGTTCGTGCTGGCAGGCAGTGTGGCACACTACTTCGCAATTTTGCTGTATGTCGTGCCGCAGAGGTGAGTTGCGGGACAACCTCAGCGCGGGGCGAGTTGCTTGGGAGTGAGCGTAGCCACGATCTCTTCGGCGACCTGGGCGGCGGGTTCTAGCGCGTCGAGGTCTTCGTCGGTAAAGCTCTCGCCGAGACCGCCGAAGCGTCGCTCGCGCTTCTGATAACTCTGAATGGCTTCCAGCAGGTGAATGCCACGGAAGTCCGGCCACAGGCGGTCGGTGATGTAGATCTCGGAGTACGCAATTTGCCAGAGCAAAAAGTTCGAGATGCGCTGCTCGCCTGAGGTTCGGATAACGAGATCCGGGTCCGGCATATGAGCCGTGTAGAGCGCGTTGGTGATGTGGTGTTCATCAAGCCGCGCCTCGATGCCGTCGACCTGCAGCAGATCTTCCAGCGAGCAGCCGCGCTGGTCGGCCTCGGCGATCAGCGCGCGCAGAATTGAGCGCGTCGCATCGACGATCTCCGAGCGCGAGCCGTAGTTCAGCGCCAGCGTAAGCGTCGTCCCTGTGTTCTTCGCGGTGGCTTCAGTCGCCCACTGCATTGTCTCCTGCACCTCGCTGGGCAACTCGCATATGCGACCGATGTACTCCATGCGCACGTTGTTGTCGTTCATGCGCTTGACGTTGCCGACGAGATAATTCCGCAGCAATTTCATTAGGAAGTTGACCTCGGATTTGGGCCGGCGCAGGTTGTTCTCCAGCGAGAACGCATAGAGCGTGATGAAGGGCAAGTTGATGCGTGATGCCGTCTCGACAACGAACTGCACACTCTCTGCTCCCTGCTGGTGGCCGAGGAAGCGCTTCAGCGACCGCTTGCCTGCCCAACGACCGTTACCGTCCATGATGATGGCGACGTGCTGGGGAATCTTTGCTGGGTCAAGCTGGCGATAGATTGCAGCCTCCGCCGCCGAGAGCTGGTCGAGGCGGGAGCAGGGTTCGAAGACCGGTCTGGATGTGTTTAAGCGCAAGCGAATTCATCCTCGCAAGGGATGAATCTAGCATACGCTTCTGCGAAAGGGAATGAGCGGGTAAGTGACAGAGAGTGCTCTGGAACGCTGGCCAGTAAATGCTTGTCGACACTCCCCATTACTACAGTTGTAGATAGAAGGCCTATAGCGCCGAACCGCGCTTATGGTAGTGGTAGCGCTGGGCATGGATTGCCACGCTCAAAGTCCAGGCACAACCTCTCCAGAAAGGGATAATGATGCATGGGAAAGTCATGTAGACAGTTGTCTTTAGCTGAACGAGCCTGTTTCAGGCGGCGTTGCGGCGGCGAATCT
>CAZPZL010000015.1:0-9786 GCA_964590925.1 uncultured Granulicella sp. | reverse complement strand
GGCGTTCGGTGTACGTCGCACCGGGAGTACGGCTACGGTGTCATTCAGCCGGAAGCGTTCAACCTGATGAGTGAGTGCTACGGCTGTGGTCCGCAGACTTTCGATGCTTGCTGTGTTTGTCGCCATCTCCGAGAGGTTCTCATAGCTGAGGACGTGAATGGAGTTCAACGAGCAACTGGACTGATCGGCGGCTGCGGCCTGTTGCGATGCCGCAATGGCAATCTGCGCGATCATCCGGTCGACTCGCTCCGCCATGCCGATAATGCGCGCCAGAGCTTCGCCAGCCTGATTCGTCGTCACTACGCCCTGCTCGACGATTTGCGTACCGGAGGCCATGCTCTCGATAGCTACCTGCGTCCGCTGCTGTATACCCTGGATCATGGTGCCGATCTCACTGGTGGCCTGCGCGGTCGATTCGGCCAGATGACGCACCTCGCCAGCCACCACGGCGAAACCCAGTCCGTGCTCTCCGGCACGGGCGGCCTCGATGGCTGCGTTCAGCGCCAGCAGGTTGGTCTTGCGCGCAATCTCGTCGATCACCGTGACGATCTGCGAGATGCGGTGTGAGTCATCGCCCAGAAGTCCCATCGCCGACGACGTATCGTTGACTGCCGTGGCGATCGATTCCATTGAACCCAGCATCTGCTTGACGATCTCGTCGCCCTCGTGCGCGGTTTGGGCGGCGGAACGCGCGGTCTCGGCGGCCGATTGCGTATGGCGCGAGACCTCGGTGATTGACGCCGACATCTCCTGCATGGCCGTGGCCGCCTGCTGCGTCTGCTGTGCTTGCCGGTCAATCCGGCCGTGAATGTGCTCAGCTGCGGTGCTCATCGAGCTGGCACTATCCGTCAATTCGCCCACCGTGTGCGAGACGGCTCCCATAATCTCACTCAACCCGTACTGCATCCGGTGCATCGCTCCTGCCAGCGCTCCGATCTGATCGTTCGAGTGGATGTCCAGTTCCTTGCCCGTCAGATCGCCGGAGGCGATTGCCTCGGCGCGTTCGGCCAACATGTCGATGCTGCGCGTAATCCGTCGCGCCGGAATCCACGAGATCAGCCCGCCCAGCAGGGCACCCAGAACAGTGATTACCCAAAGAACGGTGAGTACGAACGTATTAGCCTGCTGCATCTGCTTCATCTTGGCGGAATCGACGGCTTCCTCAGACTCGATAATCTCTGAACTTGTTTTGTAGACCGACGACATCAGTGGGAGAACGTTGTTTTTCAGTTGGTCGCGCGCTTGCTGCGCTCCCGCAGCGGTTCCCATATTGCTCAAGGCAATCGTCTGCTGCTCCTGCCGCTGCAACTCATCTAGCTGCGGAAGCATATCGTTCAGTCTGCTCTCATCGTCTCCGATATCGGGCCAACTGCTGTGATCCTGAAGCTGCGTAATATCGTTAGCGAGGCTCTTCAACGTCTTCGCACTGTCCTCTTTAAGTGCATCCGTCGAGGGCGACTGGTTATTAAAGTAGACGATGGATTGCAGGTCCAGATAGCTGTTTCGGATATGGCCGCGCAAGTTGTGTAGCCGAACTGAGAAAGGAATGCGCTGATCAACGATCTCGTTGGTCATGTGCATCGCACGCAAGCCGAGTATCTGCGCCGTAACCGCGCTGACAAACATGGCGACAATCAAAACACCGGTGCTGATGCCTAGCTTGGTTTCAAGTTTCATGCCACCCTCTGTCAAGCAATCTGCCGAGCGCAATCTGCCGAGCGCGACCTATCGAGCGCGACCAGACCCGCACAACCCCTTGAGTTCCTTAGCTGACAAGGCACTCAGTGGATGTATCGGCGAGGGGAGACCAGTGCGTTAGCCCGCAACGGATTGGAGAGCTTCTGAGGAGGCAATTTCGTCGAAGGTCAGATTCTCGGCGGCGCTAGCCGTGCGCTGCTTCCAGTCCAGAAAAAGGGTGCCGTAGCTGTCTGTAAGACAGCTTGCCGAATCGACGCCAAGCTGGGCCAGTGTGTGGTCAATCCACGCTGGCGGCCCCTCCAACTCGGCATAGTCGCCAATGGGCGTTTCGTCGATGACCAGATGGCCGTGCGGGGCGACTGCATAGACCTCGCCGGGGCGATCGCGATCGGCAAATAGAGGTCCGTCGATGGTCCGCGTCGAGTAGCTCCACTCAGTGCGGAACTTCTCGTAACGAAAGACTGGACAGTATCCCAGTCGCGCGAAGACCGCGCCCAGCGTGGGACCGTCCTCGACGCGCGTCTCGGTCTCTATGCGGACCTTGTAGCTGGACGGATCGCCGTAACGGGTGCTGTCGCTGTCTGTCGCCGGGTCGGCAGGACGCTTGTGCGTCAGCGTCCAAGTCTCTCCGTACTGGCGGATGCGCAGAATCTGCTTAGCCGCGCGCAGGGTGCGCTCTGGCGTGTCGTACAGCGTGTTCTGCTCGAAGGTCCGCGCCGTTACCAGATGGAATCCAAGCCCAGGAAGACGCGCCTCAAGGTCGGCAAGGTCAAGGACGGGAAATTTGAGCTCAATCTCGGCGGTCTGCATTCCAGAAGTATACGGCGGGAGCGATAGGATAAGGGAGTGAGGATGCGATAATTGCCAGCCGATAAGAGATCGAAGACCGAGAGGCTCTCGGCCGCCGTCACCGATGACGTGGCGCGCGCCGCTAGCCTGCTCGCCTCGGGCGCAACTGTCGCCTTCCCCACCGAGACGGTCTACGGCCTCGGAGCCACTGCTCTCGACCGCCTCGCCGTCGCCCGAATCTTTGCCGCCAAACAGCGTCCCGGATGGGATCCGCTGATAGTTCACGTAGACGGGCCAGAGATGTTGGCGCAGGTCGCCCTGCTGCCCGCCGGTGCCGAAGGCTGCATCGTGGCCAAGCTGATCGAAGCCTTCTGGCCCGGTCCGCTGACGCTGCTGCTGCCACGTACTCACGCCGTGCCGGACGCCGTAACAGCAGGCCGTCCGCTGGTGGGCGTCAGAATGCCCGCGCATCCCGTGGCACTGGAGCTGATCGGTCGCGCGCGCGTCCCCATCGCCGCGCCCAGCGCCAACCGCTTCGGCCACACCAGCCCCACCTCGGCTACGCATGTTCTTGCCGACCTCGACGGGCGAATTGCCGCAGTGCTAGATGGCGGCCCAACCAGCGTGGGCGTGGAATCGACCGTGCTGGACGTGGCCGCGCGCGCCATCTATCGCCCCGGAGCCGTCACCGCCGAGATGATCTCACGCGTCATCGGCGAGCCAGTCCGCCTCGTTCTGGCAACTTCAGTAGTCGAAACGACTGCGCCCGAAGCTCTTGCCTCGCCCGGAATGGGAATGCGCCACTACGCTCCGCGCGCGCGGCTAGTACTGGTCGCCGACGAACGCGAGCTACAGGCCGAGATCGCGCGCCACGCCACCAATGGGAACCACGCTCCAACCGAGATCGGCGTGATGCTGCCCGACGGCTGGAGCCTGCCCGATGCAGGCACAGCTCATAGCGTCTGGCACTGGGGAGTGTGGGATGACGCCGAGACTTTGGCGCAACGTCTCTTTGCCGGCCTGCGTCATCTGGACGAGCAAGGCGTGAAGACCATCATCTGCCCGATGCCCATGCCCGGCGGCCTCCGCGAGGCCCTCCGCGACCGACTGGAGAAAGCCGCGCGCGTAAAGTAGTCTGCAACGAAGCGAAGCCGATTCCTCCGCTGCACTGCGGAATGAAAAACAACACGGAAGGATGGGCGGTGTAAGCGGCAAGCGATCTACGGAGTGGCAAGCTGGGCGGCAAAGGCGTCCAGCGAGAGCGAGCGCAGCAGGTTGCGCCGCATTCCGCTGTGCACCTGATCAAGCGCGTGGCTGGCGCGTTCGATCCACGCAAAGCCCAGCGCGGCGGAGAGACGCTCCAACTCGGCGGCCAGATCGACATTGCGGACAAGCTGCGGCGTACCGCTATCGATCAGAAGCAGGTCTTCCAGCAGCAACGCGAGCGCGCGCAGCAGGGCCGCAGTCTTCTGTGCGCCATCGGCTCCGGCGCGGTAGCTCTCGGTCATCTTGAAGAGCGCGGTATGGTCCAGTTCGGCTGCTGCCGCGCGCGAACCCACTGCGGCGGCGGTTGCTGCCGCAGAGTAACGCAAAAATCCCAGCGCGTCGGCGCGGGCGGCAATGTAGCTGTCGAGGTCGAAGCCAAGCGCGCGGCCCGCCGCTCCCTGCGCGAGGCGCGCGATCAGTGTGCGCTGTTTGACCGGAACATCCAAGCGGCGCGCGGCGATCAGCGCCTCGATCTCCTCGACCGGCAATGCACCAAGCCGGACATTGGCGCAGCGGGAGCGGATGGTCGGTAGCAGTTCGCCGGGGTTCTCGGCGAGGATGATGATGTGGACCGAGTCCGGCGGCTCTTCCAGAACCTTGAGAATCGAATTCGCCGCCTCCTTCATCATGCTGGCCGCAGTGAGGATAAATATCTTGCGTGGCGCCTCGCTGGGCATGTGGTGCGAGCGTTGGATGAGCGTGCGGACCTGACCCAGCTTGATGAGTAACTGCGGCGGATCGGGCGGCAGAATCAGAACGTCCGGATGCGGCTGGATGAGGACGCGCGTCTCCTTCTTGTCGGTCTCGCGCAGCTCCTCACGCGCGGCGACGGCGGCGGCAACCTGCTCCTCCAAATTGGCCGCGCTGGCGATGCGGGTGCAGTTGGAGCAGACCCCGCAGTAGCTGGCCAACTGCTGACCGCTGGCGGCAAGTTCGCGCGGCTGGCGCTCGCACTCGACCGCCATCGCCAGCAGCAGCGCCAGAGTGTACTTGCCCGCTCCCGACGCGCCGGAGAGAACCAGCGAGTGCGGCAATCGGCCCATAGCGATGGCCGCACGCAGGCTCTCAACCGCATCGGCATTGCCAAGGAAGCGGTCGAAGCGGTCGGGAAGAGTGAGTGCGGCTGTCATGACGCTTATCCTAGTAGCATATATGAGTGGATGCGCGAAGGATTATCCGCTTACAACTCATCTCACTCTCACCTTTGGCTCTTATCTGTAAGTAAGGGAGTCGTATCCGTTGCTATTAGTTGCCCAGCTTTCCTGTTCGGGGTTTCAGGACGATGGACGCGGGAGCAGAAAGGCCAACGCGAGCGACCCACCACTGCGCACAGCGCCCGCTGCGCCGCTTCATCAAACAAGAGACCACCGTTCAGCCCCTACAACTACTGCGAAGAGATCGACGCCCTGAGACGAATCAAATAACTCTCCGCTGCACCGTATTATTCGATCTATATGGTTGAATCCAGAGCCGCTTTCTGCGCCGCAAACAGATCGCGAATGCCCTTCTCGGCGTAGTCCAGCATCGTCCCAAGCTGCGCACGACTGTAGCTGACGCGCTCGGCGGTGGCCTGCGTCTCGACCAGCCCGCCGTCGGCCAGCATTACGACGTTCATGTCCACGTCGGCGCGCGAGTCTTCTTCATAGGCGAGATCGAGGAGTACGTTTCCGTCGACAATACCCACCGAGGTCGCTGCCAGCATCTGGCGCAGCGGCGACGCCTTCAACGTTCCCGCCGCAACCATCTTGCCCAGTGCAATCGCTAACGCTACCGCCGCGCCGGTAATCGCCGCCGTGCGCGTACCTCCGTCGGCCTGCAGAACGTCACAGTCTAGGATGACAGTACGCTCGCCCAGAGCCTTCATGTCGACCACCGAGCGTAGACTGCGTCCGATCAGCCGCTGAATCTCATGAGTGCGTCCGCCCACCTTGCCCCGTTCGCTCTCGCGCGGGGTGCGGGTCAGGGTCGCGCGTGGAAGCATTCCGTACTCGGCCGTGACCCAGCCTCGACCGGAGTTGCGTAACCAACCGGGAACGCCGCTCTCCACCGTCGCATTGCACAACACGCGGGTGTTGCCAGTCTCCACCAGCACCGAGCCCTCGGCCGTGACCACGAAGTTCGGCGTGAAGCGAATGGGGCGCAGAGCGTCGGCGGCGCGTCCGTCCGGACGAAAGATCGTGATGGATTGGATCGAAGAAGTGGTCGGGGCGAGAACAGAAGACGAGATTTGAGCCATCTCGCGATTATAACGGTGCGACCCAACACAGACGATGCCTTATGTGTCAATATTGTCTGCACTCAAAACAATGCAGTCGAGACGGTGGCCAATGCAATCGAAGAATACGACGGAAAGTCAGGCAAAATGCAATGGAGCTGTAGAGAGTCTGCCTGTCGCCCAGAGGTGGCGTTTTTCTATTCCATATTGGGAAATCTGTCCCATTATAGGAATTGCATTTATGTATCTCAATTTATTGACAATACGTAAAACTCCGCTAAATATTTCGTTCCATTTTGGGAATTTAGTGCCAGAACGGAACCCTCTTCCCAAAGCGGTGCACTATCATTATCAATTACTTATGTATAACGTCCCAGTTTGGCACGCAAACTGATACAGAGTTGGCGTTATCCACAGCAACAAAAAGTTATCCACAACAACTACCTAGAGTTATCCGTAGCTACTATTTGCGGTCTTGCAAGTAACTATTTTGTAGATCAAGTAGTAGATCAAACATCCTATGTCCTAACTAATCAGGGAGTAACAGCCATGCGGGCCAAGCCGAGTTTCACCGCCTTAGGGATGAATTCCCACTCCAATCCTTTCCTGACTACAATCCCCATCTATGCTGTCTCCAATCTACCTGGATCAGCTCCGTTGTGTGGAGAGATATACGACCGAGCCGACAACCACCCACTGCCCTCCTGCCCAGAGAGATCGCGTGACGAGGGCCTGTTACACGACGCGCGCAACCTGATGGGAGCCATCGGGCTCTACTGCGACCTGCTCATGATGCCCGGGGTGTTACATCCCGAGCATCGTCAGTACGCCGACGAGCTGCGCCTTCTGGGAGTGCGCAGCGGGGCGTTGATCGAGCGCCTGTTCCAGTCCGCGCTACACCACAACGACGAGCGACAGAGTGTAGCTACGGGCACGTTCTGGGAGGCAAAATCTTCTCCCAGCGAGAATCCCGCCAAGATGGACAGGGATCGGTGTAATGTCGAAACTTTACGCAAGATCGAAGTTACTGGCAATAATGATACTTTGTGCCGGGTCGATCCGCTTTTGGGTGGTGCCGCCGTCAATCTCTCCTCTGGCGTCATATCATCTCCTACCCAGCCTGCACCCGTGAGTCTACGCAGGATCGTCGAGCGTTGTGCTGGTCTGCTCAGTCGGATGGTGGGAGGCCGTGTCATCGAGTTGAACTTCGGCGAAGCAGCCTCAATTCCAGTCTCGGTCGACGAAGAGGCAGTCGAGCGGATTCTGGTCAATCTGGTGCGGAACGCGGCGACGGCCCTGTGTGCTACAGATAGATCCGGAGGTTACGAGAGCGACAACATTACAGCCGACAGCAACTTACCTGACTGCATGGGCGCGGTGCTTCATCGTACCCCAGATCCCGCCGACGACGAGACTCCCGGAGCAATTCGCATCGGCGTCGGCTACATCGTCAATCGGGCAAGCGACCCCAAACCATGGACGATCCGCCGTGTGCGCTTGACGGTTGAGGATTCCGGCTGCGGAATGACTCCGCAACAGCTTGAGCGAATTCTCTATGGGACACGTTCTCCCTCACGGGGCAGCCACGGAATCGGATTCCGCGTAGTGCGCGAGCTGGTCGCATCCTCCGGCGGAGATCTGCGCGCAATGAGTGCTCCGGGAATCGGAACACGCGTGCAGATCGAGTGGCCAGTCGCGGCAACAACGCTCCAAGACGCCATCGCAAAGCCTTTCGGGCGCACAGAGTACATCCCGCAGCATATTCCATCCAAAAATCTGTCGGACGCATCGTCCATTATCCGGCAGGAGCACCGCGAATTGCTGGCGTCGCCCGACAGAGCTGTTTCTGGTTCACGCGCGGATTCCCGTTCCATTGAAGGGAGTATAACGGTATGCTGACAACGGATTCGCTTTTCTATATGGCCTCTTCCGACAAATCGGGACGAACGACGGCGGGCCGGACGGCTGCTTCGGGGCTGCCAGTCTCATCGGAAAAGCTTGATCCCACACATATTGCTCCCGCGCACGAGTCCAAGACCTCAGAGCATCGCCCCATAGCGTCGGATCCACCGAAGTCGAATCGCCTGAAGTTTGGTGGTAAGTATCCCCGCGAAGAAGAAAAAGACTGGCGAATCTCCGAGCGTCCGACGGAGAAGTGGACCAAGCTTCCTGACGTAGCCAGCGCGGCCGTTGAGCCTTCAGGTCTGCTGGTTGACGTCTCTGGGCTTAAACCCGCGCAGCGTCTCGATCATCTGCCGGAGGGCGTCTCTCCACTGCGCATTCTAGTCGTTGATGACGACGCCTCGGTGCGCAAGGCTTGTTGCGAGATCACAGCCGGTATGGGCTTCGTTCCACTCTCAGCAGGCGATGTAAAGGAGGCTCTGGCCGTTCTGCAACAGCAACCGGTCGAGATGCTTTTGCTCGACCTCAAACTGCCTGGCGGAGGCGGTCTCAAGCTGCTGGACGAGGTCAAGCGGCTTTACCCGGAGATCGGCGTTGTCGTCATGACGGCCTTCGCCACGGTATCCTCGGCGGTCGAGGCGATGCGTATCGGCGCAGGCGACTACCTGACCAAGCCCTTCGCTCTGGAAGAACTCACTAGCGTGCTGACCCGCGCCAGCCGACGGCTTCACTTTGACATGGAGAGCCGCCAACTGCGCGAGCGTCTACGCAACCAGACCGGACTTGGCGGACTGATTGGCACTTCGCCGGAAATGGAGAAGGTCTACCGCATTCTCTCCAAGGTTGCCCACTCGACCCATCCGGTCCTGATTCTAGGCGAGAGCGGCACGGGCAAGGAGATGGTTGCGCGCTCGATCCACATGAACGGGCCCCACGCATCCAAACCCTTTATCCCGGTTGACTGCGGCTCACTGGTCCCCACCCTGATCGAGAGCGAGCTCTTCGGCTACGTCAAGGGGGCCTTCACCGGGGCCAACCGCTCCAAGGAGGGACTGCTCTCGGCCGCCGACGGAGGCACCGTATTTCTCGACGAGATTGGCGAGCTGCCAATGGACCTGCAGGCCAAGCTGCTGCGCGCCTTACAGGAGAAGGAGGTCCGTCCGGTCGGAGCCACTCACGCAGTCCCCATCTCGGCGCGCGTTCTGGCCGCCACCAATCGCGATCTCAGCGCAATGGTCGTGCAGGGAACCTTCCGCAAGGATCTATACTTCCGCCTCAGTGTGGTCAACCTCAAGCTACCACCACTGCGTGACCGCCGCAACGACATTCCGGTACTGGCCGCGCACTTTCTGGAGCGATTGCACCGCGAGACCGGTGCCTCGCACGTCTTCAGCGAAGAGGCCATTCGCCTGATGACCGAGTACGACTGGCCGGGCAACGTGCGCGAACTAGAGAACGCCATCGAGCGCGCCTGCGCCCTCTCCTCCGGCCCGATCCTTCACATGGCCGACCTGCCCACGCAGTTACAGGACTTCCGCATTCATAACAAGCAGGAGGCGCAGGCGAACGCAGTACACGACGAGTTCGATCGCCCGATGCTCTCCGGTCCAGCCCCCATCGTCTCCATCGCCGACATGGAGCGTGAGGCGATCCTCGGCACCATCCGCCAGTTGAATGGCGACAAGCTGATGGCCGCAAAACTCCTCGGCATCGGTAAGACCACCCTCTACCGCAAGCTCAAGGAGTACGGCATCGCCGACGCCCCCGACGATTAATTGCGTTGAGTGTTGTGAGCAATCAGGAAGCAATTGTCGTTCCGCACTCTATTTCCTGTTAGGTATGTATCTGCTTGACTCAGGTGATTCCAAGATATAGTGTGCGGTCGTGATCACGGAATACCCACGCAATCTGTTAGA
>CAZPZL010000014.1:0-19324 GCA_964590925.1 uncultured Granulicella sp. | reverse complement strand
CGGAGTGGAGTGAAGGTCTCGCGTATTTGTCTTGGGTGCATGTCGTATGGTGTGCCGCCAGCCGGACCGCTGCGGCCGGGGAGCAATACATGGAGCCTTGACGAAGCGCAGAGCGAGCCGTTATTTCGTCAAGCTCTGGATCTGGGGATCAACTTTTTCGATACGGCGAATGTCTACTCGAATGGCGACAGCGAGCGGGTGCTGGGGCGGTTTTTGAAGACCAATGCGCTCCGCGAGGACGTGGTGATCGCAACCAAGCTGAATGGTGTGATGCGCGTTGGACCGAACGGCGGAGGTCTCTCGCGTAAGGAGATATTCTTCGAGATTGACGAGAGCCTACGGCGGCTGGGGACAGACTACGTCGATCTGTACCAGATTCATCGTTGGGATCGGACGACGCCGATTGAGGAGACGCTACAGGCGCTGAACGATCTGGTGCGTGCGGGTAAGGTGCGATACATTGGGGCGTCATCGATGTGGGCGTGGCAGTTCTCCAAGGCGCTATATCTTGCCGAAAAGCACGGATGGACGCGGTTCATTACGATGCAGCCGCATTACAACCTGCTGTATCGCGAGGATGAGCGCGAGATGCTACCGCTCTGCCGCGATCAGGGGATTGGCGTGATGCCGTGGAGTCCACTGGCGCGGGGTAGGCTGGCACGAGCGTGGGAGTGTGGGACGACCAAGCGGTCGGAGGCGGATGGGTACGCGAAGTCGCTCTACTCGAAGACGGCCGAGGCCGACCGGCGTGTGGTGGATCGCGTGAGCGAAGTGGCTGCGGCGAAAGGTGTGCCGCAGGCGCAGGTGGCGCTGGCTTGGCTGCTGTCGAAGCCCGCAATTACGGCGCCAATCGTGGGTGCAACTAAGCTGCAACATCTACAGGACGCGGCAGCGGCCGTCGAGTTGAAACTTACTGCCGAGGAGATCAATGCGCTGGAAGAGCCATATGAACCTCATGCGGTGGTGGGGTTGAGCTAGGGTGCGGGCGGTTGGCTGTGGAGGGTTTGCTCTACGACCGAGTGAACCTTGAGGATCGACCACGGCGCGTCGACGGTCTGCGGCTGGGTCTGCGTGGGCTGGTGGATGAGCAGGGCGGGACGCGGGTCAAAGGCATCGCGTGAGGCTGCGTCGTCCTCGTCGGTCCAGGCGGGCAGTCCATTCCAGATGGCCGTGCGCCAACTATGGTCGCCTTGAACAATCAGCGTGGTCTGGCTCCAGCGCGGCGACGCCTTCAGCATGGCGAGGAATTGGCCTAGAACGCGGTCGGTCAACGCGAGGTTGTCGATGTAGGAGCTGCCGCATCGGTCCGTGTAGTCGTTGTGGACGCGGCTCCATAGATTGGGGCTGTGCGGAATAGCAAGGTGGAGAAAGACGAAGTCTGCCTGATCACGGTGCAGCAGTTCGACGGCGTGTTGCTGTAGGTCGATCTCGGTCTGGTATCGCTGGCGAACTTCGAAGGTGCATTGCTCGTGGTCGGAACGAATCGGCGACTCAGCCTCATGGACAAGTTGGCGTAGCGGATGGATGACGTTGTAGGCAAACGGCGCGCGCTGGCTCATGACGCTGTCCACCATGTCGTGGTTGGTCCAGTAACAACTTTGAATTGCGTCGCCGTAGATCGAACAGTAGGGGTTGTACCAGCCGACGGCAGCCGTGCGCCATCCGTTCTGGATGGCGTCGCCAAAGATTGAGTGGACGCCATCGACCGCGTGCCAGCCAGCTTCGATGGCATGGTGGACCCGCAGATGGTTGTCGAACGAGTAGCGGAAGCCGTCGACAACCTGCCCGGTGAGCAGTGAAGGAAGAACCACGACGGTGTGGTATCCGATAGGCTGAGTGTTGGTATAAAGCGTACTCTGGGCACGCAGAGCGTCGAAGTTGGGCAGGGTAAGTCCATGCGCGCGATGCTCGAAGAGCTGATCGTAGGAGAGCTCGTCGAAGACGATCCATACCAGCAAAGGATGTTGTCGCGGCGGTTGAGGCGCGAGTGCCGAATCGACGGGCTGATTCCACTCGGCAGCGATCTGGCTGGGCGCGGGCTTCCATGTAGCAACCCAGAGCAGCTGCGCAATCGCCGCCAGAGCGAAGAAGACCATCGCAGCGGCAAGACCACTACAGGCGCGCAGCAGGCGTCGGTACAATTTTTCGAATCGCAGCACAAGCAGAAGAACGATGCTAGTCCAGACGATGGCGAAGCAAAAGACCATCTCCTCCACCAGCTTGTAGGAATTGATGGACTGGCTGCGCAGCATCAGATACGGCGGGATAACGACGATCAGCAACAGGTGCGCCCGCGGGTAGAAGCGCGAGCGCTGTAGCAGAACAAGAACTAAGAAGAGAAATAGAGCTAGCAGAAGTATATCTGCGATCTGCGCGTAGCAGATGTGCGCCAGTGAGAACGGAGTGTGCATGCGGACATCTGCACCGCCTGCCAGCAGATCGCCAAAATTGACGGCCAGAATCAGCGAGGCGAGACCGAGAGCCTGACAGAACTTCTTCCACATACTTCGAGCCATTTACGTTTGCCTGTTTCCGTTCGATAGAGGTGCGCCCGTTCATCCGGCGGTAATATTGCGGCGCTCGAACAGATTCTTACATATTTGTCAGGCCGTGCCGCATCGACTCGTTGAACGCGGGGCGGATCGCCTCCAGCGTTTCGGCGAGCTTCGTCTCATAAGCTTCGCGCCGATCCATCAATCTCTTGGTCGCCGCGCCGAACTCCGCGTTGCTGACAAGCTGAATCAGCCCCTCGGCCGCCAGATCCGCGACCGCTTTGTGCAGCTGCTCCACGGTCGAGTTGAGATACTGCGCGTCGCGTGGGTCCAGCAGCCACACCGGCTCGCCCGCACCCAGTACACCCGACAGCCACAGTGCCTTCGCGGCCAGGAAATCCTTCCTCTGCTCCGCGTCTGTGTCGTTGAAGTTGAAGACCTTGCTGCGTGCGGTGTAGAAGCGCGTGGTTAGCGACACGGGCTGGCGGTTGCCGCTCTTGCCCAGCTCGATCTGCCCCTGATCCATCGTCTTGCGCACGGCGTTATAGACGAACCCTTCGGCAAAGGGCTGCTCGGGCGCAGGCAATACCTCGCGAAAGGTCACCGTCATCGATGCGGCGATCTTGGCGTGCAGCACGCTTGGTCCGCCATCCTCCAGCCGCACCTCGCCATGTACCAGCGAGGTGTCTGCGCCGGAGGTTGACTCGTGAAACGGCCAGCCAAAGCGCCCAAAGCTAACTGGAACCCCGCGCAGCGTCAAGCTGCAATCCGGCCTTGGGTTGCGCAGCCTCTTCGCAATCTCCGCCAGATACAACCGCACCCCATCCTTCAGATCGGGCCGGCCAAACTCGAATCGCTCGCTCAGCTCCAGCAGCTTGGTCTTCTCGTCAATCGGTGCCGCGTCGCCAGCCAGCGCCAGAAGGAACTTCGTCGTCCCCCCGCTGTCGTTCTCATCGCTCGTCTCGCTGGAGGCCACGGCCAGCCCCACCGCTCTTGCCGCCGCCTCTACCTGAATCGCCAACAGTTCACTCTGCATGCGCCGCGCTCCTCCACTCATTTTCCGCTCTCAGCCTGTGCGGTCGTTCCGGCAATTCAGTCTGCTCATGACAGATCCCGCGCAACCCATGCGAGGCGGGCGAAACGTGGTTACTCACTCTACTCTAACCGACTGAACTCGAATCGTCTGCCACCCATTGGATGCAATAGCCGGAGCTGTCGTTGATACCGACTCGTCGGTCGTATTGGTGAGAATGTAGACTGTCTTAGCATTCGTCAGCAAAACGACGTCGACGAGCGAATTGCAATTGAGACTTGGACCGAGGGACAAATTTTACCCATGAAGACTCTCCACCACATCAGTGCTGTTTTTGCCGCTGTAGCACTCGTTTGTTCGATCTGTCCGGCCCAGTCTGCGCCCAAGCCCACGATCTACGCACCCACACAGCCTGTGGTCTCTCCCGTCGATCTGAAGTTTGACTTCAGCAGCGGCTCCGCCAAGCCTGGCCTCACTCGTGTTGCTCCCACCGCCATCTACTCCGACGACGCAGGCTACGGCTACGAGCCAGGCGCGCAGCTCACCAACGGAGACGGCGGCAACTCCACCACCAGCGACAAGCCGTTCATTTTCTCCGCCAAAGTGCCGGAGGGGAACTTCAATGTAATCATTAAGTTTGGCGACTCTACCACCGCGACCACCACTACGTTCAAGGCCGAGTCTGGTCGTCTGATGCTGGAGCGTGTCGTCGTTCCCGCCGGACAGATCGCCGAACGCAGCTTCACCACCAACGTCCGCACGCCACATCTGCCCAAGCTGCCCATCAACGCCACGGGCCGCGAAGAGGTCTCGCTCGACCAGTTCGATGGAGGCAATACGCGTGACTGGGACAACAAGCTCTCCGTCGAAGTTGTTAGCCCACACGCCGCGCTGCGCTCGATTGAGATCGTCTCCGCGCCGACCGCGCCGACCATCTTCATCGCCGGCGACTCCACCGTCACCGACCGCGACGGTGGCGGCGATGTCAGCTGGGGTCAACTCCTGCCGCGCTTCCTTAAGCCCGGCGTCGCCATCGCCAACAACGCCCAGTCCGGCGAGACGATGAAGTCCTTCATGAATGCCCTGCGACTGGACAAGATACTCAGCCAGATGAAGCAGGGAGATTACCTCTTCATCCAGTTCACGCATAACGACTCGAAGGCCAACTGGCCGCAGACCTACGTCGAGCCGGAGAGCACTTACAAAGCGTATCTGAAGGTATACATTGCCGAGGCACGCCTGCGCGGAGCAACACCCGTCCTCGTCAGTGCAATGGATCGCGGCGTGCGCGGCACCGGAGCGCCCAGCCACGGCCACGGTGGCTACCCACAGGCCATGCACGAGGTCGCAGACGAGGAGCACGTCGCCTTCATTGATCTCTACAGTATGAGCGACACACTCTACGAATCCGACGGTGCCGATGCCGGTAAGCTGCTCGCCGACGGCGCCCACTCCACCGCCTACGGTGGCTACGAGTTCGCCAAGTGCATCGTTGACGGCATCCAGCAGAACAAGCTTGATCTCGCCAACTTCATCGTCGACGATTTCAAGCACTTTGACCCCGCGCACCCAGACGCTGCTACCTCACTCGACCTCGGCGCTCTCTTCACCAGCGCCTCTGGCGGTCGCCGACCCGTGCCTGCAGCAACCACGTCGCCCGATGCTCCGCCCACTTCACGTAACCCGGGTCTCGGCCCGCTGTAGTTGTATTCAAATGCAGCAAAACTTACCGCATTTACCGCTTCCGCGATTGTTCCTTATCGGAGTACATCTGGGCGTCGGCCTTTGCGATCACCTGTTCGACGTCTTCACCTGGCATCCATTGCGCCACGCCGATTGCCGCCCCGACGGTGACCTTTACTCCGGTCTCGCTCGCGCCGTCCTGGATGGTGTAATCGCCCAGCGCCCACTTGTGAATTCGCTCGATCTGCCCGGATGCCTCGGAGAGTTCGCAGTTCAGAACCACGATAAACTCGTCGCCGCCCCAGCGTGCCACCAGATCGGTTGCTCGCATCACGTTTTTCAGCTCGCTGGCGAACTGCTTCAGCAGGTCGTCGCCCGCCGCATGGCCATACTGGTCGTTGATCCCCTTGAATTTATTCAGGTCGATTACAGCCACGCAGTACACCTGCTTCTGTGTGGCGTACAGTTCCATCCGTTTTTCGGCGCATCGACGATTTGCGATTCCGGTCAGCGAGTCCTTCAACACCATCTCTTCGGCCGTCTTCAGCTTGGTCTCGTAGACGTTGACCTCGCCCTGCAACTGGGTGATTAAATTCACGCTCTCCTGTGCCATCGTATCTACACAGCTCTTCAGCTCCGTAGCCTTGCGGACCAGCGATGATCGCACCTGCGTTAGATCGTCCAAGTCGGCGATCCTGCGCAGATCGGCGGTCAACTCGTTGAACTGATTGGCATAGCGATGATCCCGCTCTCCGACGGATTCCGCCGTGCGCGCCAGCATAATCAGCAGCTCCTTGACTCCATCCGTCTTTTCGCGCAGGTACTCGGCGGTCTCGCTCGCCCATCTCTGCAACTCCTCCTCGACGCCGGACTCGATCTTTCTCACGGCGCTCGAAGTCGGATCAACCGGAAGCTGTCCCGCCAGCTTCACCAGTTGCATCTCCAAATCGCTGCCAGAGGCAGGGCAACCCACAGCCGCGTTTCTGCCCACCGCCTGCAACGACGCGCGGTAACAGTCCATCGTTGCCGTCAGCGGATCGTCAGTCGTCGCCTTGCCGTCTGCCTTGCTGGCTGATTTCCTGTCCTCCTTGCCAACCACTCTGCCGACAGACCGCCCGAACGTCTTGCCCACCGGTTTCTTGCCCATCGGCTCCGAACCAACCGGCACTGCATTCGGCTTCACCACCAACTCCTCGACCGGCTCATCGGCCGGTTCGGTCTCCATCAACCTCTTGATCGAAATCAGCATAGTGCTCTCCTGAGCTTTTCCCCGATCTCTCCTATATCGGCACCACCATGCAAAGAATTCAGTTCTGCAAGCTGGCGCTACACAATGTCCTATACTAGTTTGCGAAAAGCTATCGCACGGGCTGGTGGGCGTTGGGTGAATCAGCTTGCCCGCGAATCTGCATCAAAGGACAGATATGGCATTCAAATGGGAGAAGTTGACCGTAAAGTCGCAGGAAGCTGTTCAGTCCGCAGCATCGATGGCTGCGGAGAATGGCAATCCGGAAGTTCTGCCGATACATCTGCTGGTCGCGCTGCTGGAAGATCGTGAGGGCGTTGTTTTGCCGGTGCTCGAAGGCGCAGGCGTTCGCGTGCAGGAGCTTCTCACCGGTGCGAACGCCGCCATCGCCAAGCTGCCGAAGGTCTCTGGCTCCAACGCGCAGCCGTCGATGGCCGCGTCGTTGCAGAAGATTCTTGAGAGAGCATCGAAGGAGGCCGAGAGCTTCAAAGATGAGTACATCTCCACCGAGCATCTGTTGCTGGCACTGACCGAGGCAAAAAGCGACCCAACGCGCGACGCGCTGGCTGCCATGGGCGCGACTCACGATGCAGTCTTGAAGGCGCTCTCGGCTGTGCGCGGATCGCAGCGCGTCACCGACCAGAATCCTGAGGGCAAGTTTCAGGCGCTGGAGAAGTACGGCAAAGACCTAACGGACCTTGCGCGCAAGGGCAAGCTCGACCCCGTCATCGGTCGCGATGAGGAGATTCGCCGCGTGGTGCAAGTCCTATCGCGCCGCACAAAAAATAATCCCGTTCTCATCGGCGAGCCGGGCGTGGGCAAGACGGCCATCGTCGAGGGTTTGGCCCGGCGCATCATCCAGGGCGATGTGCCGGAGATTCTCAAAGACAAGCGCGTCGTCGCGCTCGATCTCGCCAGCATGATCGCCGGAGCCAAATACCGCGGTGAATTCGAAGATCGCCTGAAGGCTCTGCTGAAGGAAATTGAAGACAGTAACGGCGAGATCATCCTCTTCATCGACGAGTTGCATACGCTGGTCGGAGCAGGCGCAGCCGAAGGCGCTATGGACGCCAGCAACATGCTGAAGCCTGCGCTGGCTCGCGGCGGTCTGCGTGCAATCGGAGCAACCACGCTGAACGAGTATCGCAAGTATATCGAAAAGGATGCCGCGCTTGAACGTCGCTTTCAGGTCGTCTACGTCGGCGAGCCAAACGTCGAAGACACGATTGCGATCCTGCGAGGACTGCGCGAACGCTACGAGAGCCATCACAAGGTTCGCATCAAGGACTCGGCGATTGTCGCCGCTGCGACGCTCTCGCATCGCTACATCTCCGACCGCTTTCTGCCGGACAAGGCCATCGATCTGGTCGACGAGGCCGCAGCCGCGTTGGCGATCCAGATCGGCAGTGTCCCAGTTGAGATCGACGACCTCGAACGACGCGCAACATCGCTGGAGATTGAGCAGGCAGCGCTGAAGCGCGAAAAGGACGAGGCATCCCGCGAGCGCAGCGATCTCGTGCAGAAAGAGCTCGCTGAGGTTCGCGAGAAGGCTCAGGCTCTGCGCGCCCGCTGGCAGACCGAACGCGGAGCTATCGGGCGCATCGCCGAGTTGAAGACGCATCTCGAAGCTCTCCGCTTCGAGGCCGAAGAGCAGACCCGCAAGGGCAATCTGCAACGCGCCGCCGAGCTACAGTACGGTGAGATTCCCAACACCGAAGCAGAGCTGCGCAAGCTAACCGAGACCGCCGACAGTACAGGCAGCAAGGCCACGAATCGCATGTTGAAGGAGGAGGTCGACGAGGAAGACATCGCCGCCGTCGTCTCCAAGTGGACCGGAATACCCGTCGCCAAGATGCTCGAGGGCGAGATGCAGAAGCTCGTCACGATGGAAGATCGCCTGCGCCAGCGCGTCATCGGCCAGGACGCCGCGCTCACCGTTGTTGCCAATGCTATTCGCCGCAGCCGCGCGGGCCTCAGCGACCCGAAGCGTCCCATCGGCAGCTTCATCTTCCTCGGTCCAACTGGAGTCGGCAAGACAGAGACCGCGCGTGCTCTAGCCGAGTTCCTCTTCGACGACGAGGCCGCAATGGTGCGCATCGACATGAGTGAGTACATGGAGAAGCACGCCGTCGCCCGCCTCATCGGCGCGCCTCCCGGCTACGTTGGCTACGACGAGGGTGGCCAGTTGACTGAAGCTGTGCGGAGGCGGCCTTACGCCGTCGTGCTCTTCGACGAGATCGAGAAGGCGCACCCGGATGTCTTCAACGTGCTGCTGCAAGTCCTCGACGATGGCCGCCTCACCGACTCCAAGGGCCGCACCATCGACTTCAAAAACACCGTGCTGATTATGACCTCGAACCTCGGTGCTGCACAGCTGACTACCGCATGGGCCGAAGGAGAAGAGGGCTTCGCCGACGCCAGCGAGCGCGTCATGGGCGTGCTGCGCGAGCACTTCCGCCCGGAGTTTCTCAATCGCATCGACGATGTCGTCGTCTTCCACCCGCTGGGCGAAGAGCAGCTCACCCACATCATCGACCTTCGCCTTGTCGAGCTGACCACCACGCTCGCTGACCGTAAGATCACCCTCACGTTCACCGATGCCGCGCGTAAGTTTCTCTTCAAATCCGGCTACGACCGCGCCTACGGAGCGCGCCCATTGAAGCGCGCCATCCAGCGTCTGGTGCAGGATCCGCTCGCCATCAAAATCCTCGACGGCAGCGTCCGACACGGCGACCACGTTACCGTCGACGCGACAAAGACTGCCCTAACCTTCGCCGTCACAACATAACACGTTCCACCGTTGCAATCGGATCCGCTATCCGGCCTTGAACATGTGGCGAATGCCGCGCAGTGCTTGGCGGGTTCGTTCTTCGTTCTCGATCAGCGCAAAGCGGACGAAGTTGTCGCCGTGTTCGCCGAAGCCCACGCCGGGGCTAACAGCGGTCTTGGCGTCGAGCAGCAGCTTCTTCGAGAATTCGATGGAGCCAAGGGCGCGAAACTGCTCGGGAATCTTGGCCCAGACAAACATCGTCGCCTTGGGCGTGACGACCGGCCAGCCCAGCTTGTTCAGGCCAGCGACCAGCACGTCGCGCCGGGATTTGTAGTTGGCGACGATGTCAAGGACGCACTGCTGGGGGCCGTCCAGCGCGGCGATGGATGCGACTTGAATTGGGGTAAATGTTCCGTAGTCGAAGTAGCTCTTAATGCGGCCCAGCGCGGCGACCAACTTGGGCGAGCCGACCATGAAGCCCACGCGCCAGCCTGGCATGTTGTAGCTCTTCGACAGAGTGAAGAACTCGACGGCGATGTCTTTAGCTCCGTGAACCTCCAATACGCTGGGGGCGCGGTAGCCGTCAAAGACGATGTCGGCGTAAGCCAGGTCGTGAATGATGTAGATGCCCAGGCTTTTACAAAGCGGTACCAGGCGTTCGAAGAACGATAAGCTGACGCACTGGGTTGTTGGATTGGCTGGGAAGTTTAGAATCAGCATCTTGGGTCGCGGGCTCATCACCGGCAGTTCGCGCTCGATGGTGGCGATCAGCGTCTCCTCGTCGGTGTCTTCGAGGGCGATGGTCTGCACCCGGGCGTCGGCGATGACCGGACCAAAGATGTGGATCGGGTAGCTGGGGTTGGGCACGGCGACCGTATCTGCGCTGTCGAGCATGGCGAGGCAAAGGTGGGCGATACCCTCCTTGGAGCCGATCGTAACGATGGCCTCAGTCTCCGGGTCCAGATCGACGTCATACCGCCGTTTGTACCAGTCGCAGATGGATTTGCGCAGCCGCGGCAGTCCACGCGAGAGCGAGTAGCGATGCGTAGCTGTCTTCTGCGCCGCCTCGATCAGCTTGTCGACGATGTGTCGCGGCGTGGCCCCGTCTGGATTTCCCATGCCGAAGTCGATGATGTCTTCGCCGCGCTTGCGGGCCGCAGCCTTCAACGCTCCGGTAATGTTGAATACATACGGCGGCAGCCGCGTCAGCCTATTGAACTCTTCCATCTCTTCCGTCCGCCAGTTCCTTTTTTAAACCGATCAATCTCTATTGAAACAGCACAGGGCCTGTGCGTGCACGGGCAGTGCGCGTGGGTTACATCCTACGCCAACAGGGGCGAATGTGGTGCAGTAGGATGAATTAATTGCCGCTGGCCGGTTGCGCTGTTGTGCTGGCTGGCTGGGGCGTGGCTTTGAGAATGACTGGCTCCTGATCCTTGGTCTCGTATTTATTGAAGAAGGTGCGCAGGTCGGGATACTCCTCCAGTTTAAAGTAGGTCTTTGCCAGATCAACCTCGCGGTGTACGGTGACGCTGGTCGGCGTAGTCTCCGTCTTTAATGTGTACATACCGATGGTGTTCTTGTTTGCGTCGTTGAGTGGAAGCTGTATATCGACGGGGCTGGTTTCGACGCCGAGCGAGTCGGTGAAGCTGATGCGCGTCACGTCCTGCACGGCATGCGCGTACTCGAAGAAGATGGGCTGCTCGCGCTTCGCCTGAGTAAAGGTTGGCTTGGCGTTGACCTCGAAGATGTCGCTGGGCACCATGATACGCTTGCCAGTCGCCGAGCCGATCTGCCCCTTCACGTTGTAGCTGACGATCAGCGGCTTTTCGTAGTCCTCTATGTTGCTGATCTTGCCGACCTGCACTTCCATCCCTTCGGGTAGTTCATGTTCGAGCGTCGTCTGTAGATCGTGTTTAAGGCTGGTTTCGTCTCCCGTCAGATATTCCTGACGCCAGTGCAGAGCACCGCCTCCGCTCCACTGTATCCTCACCGTGCCTGTGGCTACGCCGTGGTCGTCAATCATCAGCAGGGCGACACGTTGGGTGCGCGAGGACGACATCACTTCGCTTGGCGTCGGCGCTATGGCCGATCCGTCATCCGTCTGGCGAAGCCCCTGCGTGAGCGTGTGCTTCCACGCTAGATGCTCGTAGGGACAGTAGCGTTGTCCAGGATCGAAGTACTGCTCCTTGCCGTTCACGTTGACGATGGCGATCAGATCATCCAATTGCGAGTAGCTGAGAAATCCTGGCAAAAACATGCTGCGGTTGCGGTCCGTCACGTACATTGCATACGCCTTCAACCCGCTGGCGCGCGCAAGCGAGATGAACAGGTCCGTAATCTGATCGTCGGTGCCGCGCTTGCGGTCCCAGATGTCGTCGACGTTCTTGATGTCCTTCAACTTGTGCGCCTTGTTCTCGGCCTCGCTGTGATCGCGCGTGAATCGCGTATTATCCAGCTTCATCACGGCGGCGTAGATCTTGCGCAGCTTCTGGTCGTCGCTGTCGCCGGAAGCAACCAGAGACGCCGCTACATCCTTCATCTTCGAGTCTGGCCCGATGAACTTGTCCTCATCTTTGGCCCACTCCTTGCCACCCTCTTTCCAGAACGCGTCGGGTGACTTGATCGCCGCGTAGTAGAACAGAACGCGATAGCTCAGGCTCAATACCGGAGGCATGAAGTTCTCCACTGGTATGGGAGGAATGTCATGGACATCGAGTTCGATGTTCATCGATCCGCCTTTGTTGCTCTGTTTCACCACGGTATCCTTGGGTAGAATCGGCGCCCAGGAGACAGTTTCGCCCAATTCGATCGGCATCCACAGGTAGTGCGCCTTGCGTGTATACAGACTGGATTGCACATACCAGGTTGGCGAGATGTAGCCAGTCTCGTCGTAGCGCAGCTTGTAGCGGTACTCGATGATGCTGCCCACGGTAACGTCCGGCAGGGTGAAGACCTTCACCGTTCGCTGGACGCCCTGTCCCTTCTCAATCGTCTTCTCATATGGCTTGCCCGTGAACGGGATAATCGTGCCATCGGAGTGGATCGTCCGCCCCTGAATATCGCCGACGGTATAGGCGGCTTCCATATCTCGGTCGTAAGCCTGCCCCAGCTCGACGTTGGCGTAGTCCTTGCCTTTATCCGTCAGCACCTTCAGACGAATGTAGCTGCTCCACATATGCAGGCTGTCGTCGGAGATCTCCTCCTTGTACAGATAGACCGCTGCGGCACCGGGAACCTCCGGCTGCTCGGTCATCTTCAGCTCCTCGTCGGTGGGTGCGGTCCACTGCTCCGCCGCGCGGACCAGAGGTGCCATCCCGAGAAGTAGTATCAGAGAGAGGCTGCGGAGAATTGCAAGGCGTACTGAACAGTTCATGTCGATCTTCCTTTTGAGCGTTTGGATTTGCTATAAACCAATTTGTTTGTCGTTCCGCAGCGAAGCGGAGGAATCTGCTTTTGCTCGTTGCTCATCGGTTTTCACCATTACCGAAATGCTATAGTCCCACTCGGTAGTAGATGGTTGATGCGCGATTCACTGCTTCTTCAACACGGCGCTGCTCGATTCGTCTCCGCCAATTGCTGTGGCCAGCTTTTGCACGTCGGCGTAGCGATCCGCAGGCAGCGTTACCTGACGCACCGTGAAGCTGCGCGTGTAGTGCAGTTTGTTGTCTTTGACCTCGAACGAGCTGCGGTAGGCGGCGAATCCCTCGTCGATCTTCACCGGGTCGGGAACCTCATCCACGGCGTACCCCGCAGGCAGTTCGATGGTGTAGTCGTCGTCGGCCTGCATCGTCTCGTCCAGATTGATGGCGACCGTGCGCTTCTTGTGGTCCAGCGCGTAGCCGAGCGAGCCCAGCACACGCGGACGTACCATCAGCAGCGGACCCATCGCCTTCGCGTAGTGGTCCACGTTCAACGAGTAGCTGGTCGTCAAATCGCTGTTCAGTGCTTCGACGTTCTCCACTTTCACGTCCGTCGCGGTAAAGACGGTGAAGTCGTGCCCCAGTATCTGATTGAGATATTCGCTCTGCTGTTTTGCATCGCCCTTGGTATAGACCTCGCGGCGAATTTCCGAGAGATCGCCGAAGCGTTTCTCGACCACCGTCCCCTTTAGCGCGCCGTCGGCGTCTAGTTGAAAGCTGCCGCTGCGATGGATCGTATTCAGCGTGGGGTCCAGTACGGGCAGCTCAATGGCTTGACTATCGCTGCCTTCCATCAATATGCCGATCCCTCCCTGTAGATTGTGCTCCAGTTGTCCGAAGGGCGTCTTGTCCCAAGTCGGGTCGAAGATCAGGTAGCGCCGCCCGCTGCCGGTCTTGACTACTGAGTGCAGCTTGGGCGAATCGTAGTTTGCAGGAATCTCAATCGCTGCGATCATGTGATTGCCCTCGATGGAGGGCGCGTCGCGATCCACCACACCGCGTTCGGTATCGACCATCAACAGCGCCGAGTGAATGCCCACCGTCGACAGCATCGCAGAGAGCAGCGTCGCCTTGTCCTTGCAGTCGCCGTAGCGATTGTGGAAGATGTCTCCAGCGGCGTGGGGCTGCAATCCTCCGATACCCACCTCGACGGCGAAGTAGCGCACCTGTTTTTGCACAAACTCCGCAATAGCCTCGGTCTTGTCGTAGAAATCGGTCTTGCCCGCGGTCAGTTCGGCGGCCTTGGCGCCAATCTCCGGCGTGGGAGCCAGCCTGTCCTTGGACAACTGGCTGTACCACTCGCCGATGCTCTTCCACGTGCCGTCAGTTGCGTTGGCGATGCCCGGTCCGGCGTAGTGAATCGTCATGCGTCCGGCCAGCGAATCGGGCGCGGGAGCCAGAAAAACCCGCTCCAGATCGATTCCCGGCACGTCCTTCATCTCCCAACGCAAATGCTGCGCGTCTGTGCTGGTTGGCTGGATAGGCGCGTGGTGCGACCACTCCGCGCCATAGGTATATCCGGCGGGTAACTCCAGAGTAAAGCTCTGGTTCAACCGCGGATACTCCCCCTGAAAGTACCAGGTCTTCTCCGTCATGTAGGGGCGTACACGCTGCTCCACTTCGTAGGCGACAATGGCTCCGGGGTCGCAGCCGGGAGCGCGCGCAGCGCGGTATTTGACGTCGTCGAAGGCAACGCCGCCACCCTCGTATCCCACATCGGTAAAGTCCTTGTCCTTGATGGCGTACTCGTGGCCGTCCGGCCCGATGCTCCACGCGTTTAGCGACAGTATCTTTGAGTCCTTGTCGAAGTGAATCTCGATCAGGCCCTCGTTGCGTCCCTGTGGACGCAGAATCTTCACCACCCGCCGGGTATGTACGACTGCCTGCCCGTTGGGAGAGACGGCGTAGGTGACCTCGTTCAGCAGCACCACCGCGTTGGTCTCGTCCGAATAGCTGGGCAGTGTCTGAGCCGCAGCCGCATGAACCCAGTCTGGAGCGCTGTCGCCCTTGGCCTCTGCGCGCGTCGCCAAACCTAATAGCAGCGCCACCGCCAGCGCACAAACCGTGTAACTCCTGCCCAAACGCATATCTGGCCCAATCCCTCAGCCAGATCGCCCCGGCCAGACGTGTGCCCGAGGTCTCACATGGGAGAGTCACTACATATTGAACGCAATTTGAATGAACCCTTTATACGTTCATCTGCCGTTCGAGGCAACATAAAACCGCTGGATAACTCTGGCATTGCTGGGGGATGCTTACATCTCGCCGCGCCAAATCTGAGGCGAGCGCGGCTGAACCTACTTTGATTCACTGAGTGTGGTAATTCTGCCACAGTTGCGGGCGTTCTTCTGGCTGTAATCTGAGGATACGATTCGTCGGAGGAACTCTTTTTTGGCTCAGATCGCGCACAGCGAGCAGACAATCCGCACAGAGATTGAGTTCCACGGCGTGGGCTTGCACAGTGGCGCGGAAGCTTCGATGCGTCTGATCCCCGCACCGGCGGGATCTGGCATCGTCTTTCGCCGGACGGACCTCGATGGCTTCGAGATTCCGGCCAACGCACGCAACGTCGCCAAGGTTAGCTATGCCACTAGTTTGATGCGCGGCTCGGTGCTGATCTCGACCACCGAGCATCTTCTCTCGGCGCTGATCGGGTTCGGTGTGGATAACGTCATCGTAGAGGTCGATAACCTTGAGATCCCCATCCTCGACGGCAGCGCCCTACCCTATGTCGAGGCGTTTCAATCTGTCGGCCTGAAGCCACAGCGGCGGCGACGCGAGGTCTTGCGCATACTGAAGGACGTGGAGGTGCGCGAGGGCGACAAGTTCATCGGCGTCTATCCCGGCTTGGGCTATGGCATCGACTACTGCATCGACTTCCCCTCGCCGATCAACACGGAGCGCTTTCAGGGGGACCTCGAGGCTGGCGATTACGCGCGGCTGATAGCGCCAGCACGCACCTTCGGCTTCAAGGAGGATGAGGCGAAGCTGCGCGACATGGGTCTGATCCGCGGCGCGTCGGACGCTTGTGTGATTGTGCTGACGAAGAACGGCGTTGAGAATGGCCCGCTGCGCTTGCCCGACGAGTTTGTGCGCCACAAGGTTTTGGACCTGATCGGCGATCTCGCCTTGGCGGGGCGGCGCATTCAGGGTCGCGTCGTCGCCGAACGCGCGGGCCACGCCATGCACGCAGCGCTGGTGCAGCGCCTTTTGCGCGACCGCTCGGCATGGGAGCTGGCCCATGTCTACGACGAAACTTCCGAGACTGTTGACGCCGAATCTGCGGGGATTGCTGCCACAGTTTTGGACGAGGCTTTATCTGTTCATGCCTAGCTTCTCAGCTAAGAGTGCCGCGTGACTCGCCTGGCAGCCATCGCGCTGGGTTCGAATCTCTCCTCGCCGTGGGGAGATCGCGAGGCAAACCTGCGAGAGGCTGCCGTCCGCGTCGCGCGTCTGGGAGAGCTCCGTGCGGTCTCCTCGTTCTACGACACCGAGCCGGTAGGCTACGTCGATCAGCCGCGATTTCTGAACGGCGCGCTGCTGCTGGCGACCGATCTGGAGCCTCTCACCCTCATGTGCGCTCTGCTGGCCATCGAGCAGTCGATGGGCCGCGATCGTACCAACGTCCCACAAAAAGGCCCGCGCGTGATCGACCTTGACCTGCTGCTGATGGAAGATGTGACTCTCGACACTGTAGAGCTGACACTGCCGCATCCGGCAATGGCCGAGCGCCGCTTTGTGCTGGAGCCGCTGGCTGAAATTGCGCCAACCCTCATCGACCCGCGTTCCGGCCGCACTATCGCCGAATTACTTACACAGTTTAGCCAGATTTGAACCCAGTCGCCGAGCAGACAGACGTAGGCAACTCGGATGGTAGTATTCTATCGTCGGAGTTGCGCCATGCTGCGTCGTCGCCACTCGTCGCTGCTTCTGATTGTGGTGCTATTGCTGGTGCCGTTTCTGGTGCTGCGCTCGGGTTTGCACAGGCGCATCGCACGGGTTCGCGCCGCAGATTCAAGTCATTACGAACTGTCAGGAGGTCTTCCGATGTCGTTTGCACTCAGCTCAACCGCATTTTCCAACGGAGGCGAGATTGCCCGCCGTTATACCTGCGATGGCGAGGATCTGTCGCCCGCGCTGGCCTGGCAGGATGCGCCTGCGGGGACGCAGTCGCTGGCACTGATTGCCGACGACCCCGACGCGCCCATGGGCACATGGACCCACTGGCTGCTGTGGAATATC
This sequence comes from uncultured Granulicella sp., assembly GCA_964590925.1. GTDB lineage: Bacteria > Acidobacteriota > Terriglobia > Terriglobales > Acidobacteriaceae > Edaphobacter. The sequence goes on along the minus strand of CAZPZL010000014.1, from coordinate 2,436 downwards.
CCGCCCAAAGCCACGCTGCTGCCGGAGGATGTGGCGAAGGTCGAAGTGCTGGACAACGCGGCGCGTCAAGGCATCAACGACTTCAAACGCATCGGATACGGCGGTCCGTGTCCGCCTCCGGGTAAGGCTCACCGCTATTTCTTCAAGCTGTACGCTCTGAACGCGCGGCTTGATCTGAAACCTGGCGCTACCAAGGCAGAACTAGAGTTGGCCATCAAGCCTCACGTTCTGGCCGAGGCGCAATGGATGGGCACCTATCAGCGCTAGCTGCCCAGATGGAAGATGACGGTGATGGTGGTTTGTACCTCCGTGGGTTGACCGTCAAGTTGATATGGGCGATAGCGCGCAGACTCGACCGCAGTGAGCGCGGCCTGTCGTAGCATGGGCGGCCCGCTGACAGCGTGCAGGCTTTGGATGCGTCCGGCGGTGGAGATGACGGCCTCCATCACGACCGCGCCCTGTACACGGGCTGCGCGAGCCAGCACTGGATAGATCGGCTGGATCGGAGCCAACAACAAGCCCGACGAGACACCCGAAGAGACACGGACTGGATCGGTCGATCTAGGATGGACCACCGATATGCTGGGGCCGATACCGCCGTAGCCGACGAGCGTTACGATGCCGATTGGACTAGAGCCTGACGACATTATGCTCGGATTCGGATCAAAGCTCGGCGCAGGATCGCTTGACGAGCCGCTGGCGCGCGGGAAGCGGAATGGATGCGATGCGGTCGCTGTAGCCTGACTCGTCTGCGCCACGGGTCGCGTGGACGACGCGGCACCGGAAGGCTTGTTTTTGACGATGACGGGAGGCTCTGTCTGCATGGAGATCTCGGGATGTGGCGCGCTGGCAAAGATTGGCAGCATCTGCGGACGCATCAGCGGAACCGCGATCAGAACACCTGCCAGAGCGCATTGGATGGAGACAGAACTCAGCGTCGACCACTGCTGGGTTCGAGAGATTGCAAAGCCACGCGATTCGAACAAGCATCTTTCGAACATAAGGCACCTCCGTGGAACCGGATCGGTGCGCATCTGCGAGGAATGCGTACTAAAACCTTTAGACACCGCGCGGGCGGAAAGGTTCCCGCGCACGAATGCAGCCTGTGAGCGTTGATAGATTAACAAAATTCGTTACCATGGAAGACGGCTCAGTTGGGCCAGGGACGGAGCGCACAATTGCCATACGACGACTTACGCGACTGGATCAAACAAATCGACAAGGCAGGCGAACTGAAGCGGATCAGCGAAGTGGTGAGTCCGCATCTGGAGATGGCGGAGATCGCTGATCGCGCGGCCAAGCTGGGCAAGGGCACGGCTGTGGCAGGAGGGCCGGCGCTGCTGTTCGAGAATGTCGCGGGCTACCCCGGCGCGAAGGTTTTGATGAACCAGTTTGGCAGCGAGAGGCGCATGAGGATGGCGCTGGAGGTTGACTCGCTGGACGAGATTGCCGAGCGGATTCGCATGCTGTTGCACCCGGAGACGCCGACGTCGTTGATGGACAAGCTGAAGCTGCTGCCCAAGCTGGCCGAGGTTGGCAGTTTTTTCCCCAAGACGATTGCGGCAAAGGATGCGGCCTGCAAGCAGGTGATTCATCGCACGGTGGAAGATGGAGGGCAGGGAATCGACCTGCTGAAGCTGCCCGTTCTGAAGACGTGGCCGCTGGATGGCGGACCGTTCATCACGCTGCCGTGCGTAGTGACGCGCGATGCACGCTCTGGCAAGCGCAACGTCGGTATGTATCGGATGCAAGTCTACGATGGGCAGACCACCGGAATGCACTGGCAGCGGCAGAAGAACGCGGCCGAGCAGTTGCGGGATCGGTTGCGCGCGGCGACGGAGAGCGGCGCAAGTGACTTTGCTGCGCGAGTGGAGTTGATGGCACAGACGGCTGGCGGAACAATGGCGGCGAGTGACGCGACGATTCCCGCAACGACACTGACCAAGATCAACGCAGGGCGGATGGAGGTTGCCGTGGCAATCGGCACCGATCCGGCGACGACGTTTGCCGCAATCGTGCCTGCACCGCCCGATGTCGAGGAGTACCTGATCGCAGGATTTTTACGCAGCAAGCCGGTCGAGTTGGTGAAGTGCGAAACGGTCGATCTCGAAGTTCCGGCTCACGCCGAGTACATACTCGAAGGCTACGTCAACCTTACCGAGCTGCGTACTGAAGGCCCCTTCGGCGACCACACCGGCTTTTACACCATGCAGGATGAGTACCCGGTCTTCCACATCACCTGCATTACGCACCGGCGCGACCCGATCTATGCGGCGACGGTAGTGGGCAAGCCTCCGATGGAGGACGCGTGGATGGGCAAGGCCGTCGAGCGTATATTTCTACCGCTGATGCAGTTGACGCTGCCGGAGATCGTCGATGTCTGCCTGCCGCCAGAGGCCGTCTTTCACAACCTGATGATCGTCTCAATCAAGAAGT